>CAMVLU010000007.1 GCA_947168405.1 uncultured Clostridia bacterium | reverse complement strand
TGACTTTGATATTTTTCATAAAGAAGATTTATATTTAAGATGATAGTATTAAAATAATTATGTGCTTTTTGTATTTTTGTTAATTTTTTTTTTATTTGTAATATTGAATCATCTAAATAATTAGTATTAAAATTTAATTTTTTATCGATTTCTTTTAATTTATTATTAGATAAGGTTTGATATTTATTATTATCTGATTGTGCAGCAAAATATTTAGTTTGACAATTAGATTGTATTAAATATAAATCAAGTGCTAAATCTATTAAATATTTTTTATTATTGATTGTTATTTCATTAGCAGTATGTTGTTCTTGAAAAGCCGCTCCTCTTAAATTAGGAATTTGTCTAGGTATTATTATAGAACTTACTCCATTAATATTGTTAAGTAATTTATTTAATATAATTGCCATTGGAATACATGATACGAAGTTATTAATATAATAATTATAATTAAGTGGTTTGGTAATTGCTTCTGTTACATTATCAGTAAATCTTGTCCGATAATCAAAACAAAATAAATTTCCTAATTTTTTATAAATATATCTAGTTTTTTCTAGTGGTGTTAAATTATTTGGTATTGTATTAGGAATATTTTTAATTTCATTTAATATATTTCTTTCATCAAATACCATTAAATCATTTTCAATTATATTAATAATTTTATCATGATTAATATGGACAGACATATTGATCACCAGTAGATATTATACCAAATAAATAAAAAAAAGATAATTGTATTGACAAATAAAACTATTTTTATTAATATAGTTAATGAATTTACGAGATATAGTATTAATAAATAGGAGAATAATATGAAACATTTTTTAGAATTTTTATTATTTATATTATATTTTCTAATTATTATCAATAATAGTTATCTTTTATTGTCTATAAAAAGCGTTAATATTGAAAAGTATTATCGCCTTTTTTCTTTAAGGGGGGGTTATGAATAAATTAACATTAGTAAGACATGGTATTTCTATTGGAAATGAAATAGGTGTTATTCAAGGTAATGAAAATTATGGATTATCAAGAAATGGGATAGAAAAATTAAAAAATCAAGATTTTTCGAGACTTATTAATATTACGAATATTTATACTAGTAATTTACAACGAGCTATGGAAACTGCTGAAATTATTAAGAATAAGATTAATTTCTATAAAAAAATTAAAATAGATCCTAATTTAAGAGAAGTAAGTGCTGGAATACTTGAAGGTAATACTAAAGATTATTGTAAATATGCATATCCCAAGGAATATGAAATATATTCTAAAAGAGGAGATTATAATGATATTTTAAATGCTAGTACATGGCAAGAAAATCAAGCAAGAGCAATTTTATTTTTATCAAAATATTTACAATGTGATAATCAAAATGATATTGTCGTTTCACATGCAGCTTTTATCAGATGTATGTATAATTTATTAAATAATCGATATAGAAATACACAATTTGATATTCCTAATGGTAGTATTTTTGAAATAATTAATCCAATGAGTAAATTAAATATAGTAGATTTTCCAATTGCTAAAACAGCTATAGTTAAAATGATAGAAACATTTGATAATAAATATATTGTAAAATTTAAAAATAATCATTTAAAATTAAGCGATTATTTAGAAATGGACGTTTTAAATTATTTAAATAAAAAAATGAATGTTCCATCAGTAATTCAAATGGATAATACAGAGTATGGTCAAACTAAAGTAATGAAATATTTAGATGGTATACATAAGTTTGGAGATTTAAAAGATAATGATATAGTTCATATTTTCAAAGAAGTATCTACTTTAAATAAATTATTAAAAAAATATGATAATGATTTTTCGCCTGATGGAAATATAAAAAAAGA
This sequence comes from uncultured Clostridia bacterium, assembly GCA_947168405.1. GTDB lineage: Bacteria > Bacillota_I > Bacilli_A > RF39 > UBA660 > RUG591. The sequence goes on along the minus strand of CAMVLU010000007.1, from coordinate 32,172 downwards.
TTTACTTAATTGTCAAAAAAATCTTTTTACTGATTTTGCCAAAGAGGATTTACAAGAGTTAATTAATGATGAAAAATTTAATAATTATTTAAAAAAAGTAGATAGACTGTTAATTCATAATGATTTACATCGTTCTAATTTATTAATTGAAGATGATGAAATCCATATTATTGATTTTGAAAATATGAAAAAATATCCTAAAGATTTACAATTAGCAACGTTAATATGCTCATGTTTTTTATTAGAAAGTCCAAATTCTAATTATGAAGATTATTTAAAATATGCTAATTTATTTGATAAATGTGATAAAGATATTATACGTAATTTAATTATTTATAGGTTGTTATATGGACTTGCATTTTTTGAAAAAAGATTATTAACTAACGATTGTGATGAAAGTGATAAAGAAATACATAAAAAATATATTAAAGTATTGAAAGGAATGAAAAATGAAAGAAGTAGTTATTAGAAAGGAAAATTATGGAATATTAATATTTGTTCCAGATAAGCAATCATATTTTAGAATATATGAAGGGGAATTATATAATTGTTTGGTAGAATGTATCAGTAATAATAATTATAATAAGTTAAAAGACCAATTTAATAAAGAATATAATGAATTACAACTTAGTAAATATAATATAAGATATATTGATAATACTATTTATGGAAAAGATATATTTGTACCATTAGAAGCTTATTTTGATTATACATCAAAATGTAATAAAAATTGTACCTATTGTTATAATAAAAAATATTTAGGTAATACAATAATGGAAAAATGTATGGTAAGAAAAATATTTGATGATTTTTATAAATTAGGAATTATGAGAGTTCATTTAGCTGGAGGAGAACCAACTATTGACTATGATGGATTAAAAAATTATATCGAATATGGAAGAAATTTAGGAATGGTTTTATCATTAGCAACAAATGGTACTTGTTTAACAGATAAAGTATGTGAGTTATTAACAACGAATGATATTTTTTCTGTTAGTATTAGTTTAGATAGTTGTGATGAAAAACAAAATGATAAAACAAGAGGAAATGGTAGTTATAAACAAGCTTTATTAGGTTTAAAAAATTTATATAGTCACAAATTAAAAAATAATAGTAATTTAAATATCTGTTTTAAACCAGTTTATTATCCAAATATAACAAAGGAAGAAGTAAAAAAATTAATTGATTTTTCTAAATTACATAATATTGATATATTGAAATTTGCTAATCCTGAAAGATGTGAAGAACATGAACTTGGATATTACGGAAGTATTAAAGATGAATATTATAAAGCAATTATGATGATTCAAGGTGTAATTGATAATGAAAAAGACAATAATTTAAAAATAACAAATGCATCCAATCCTTCTTTATATGATTTTATAATTGGAATAGAAGAAAATAAGGGATGTATAGGTGCTCAAGAATTATTAACAATTAATCCAGATGGAAGAATTACTCCTTGTCTTATGAATCACACTTTACTTGGAAATATTTATGATTATTCTAGTGTTTTAGATTATTTACTTCATTCAAAGGAATTAAGAGATTATATTAAATTAATTAGTAGTTATGATTGTTCAGATTGTAAAATTCATTCTTCATGCCGTGGAGGATGTCAAGTTAGAAAAAAAGTTGAATATGGTGAAATAAAAAATATAGATCCATTGTGTCCAAAAGAGTATAAAGAAGAAATGAAAACAAAAAAAATAGATATGAGAAAGGTGAATGTATATCATTCTTTATAGGTGAAATATGAAAGTCGCTTTAATAAGTTTTTATAGTAGACAGATTGAATATCCTAATAGATATTCTTTATCGGTATTAAGACTTGCAGAATATTTGAAAAGTTATGAAATTAATGTTGATATAATACCAATTGATTTAAAAGAATATGAAAATTTTGATGTTTATAATGTTATAAATAATAATTATGATTTAGTTGGTATATCAAATTTTTCTTGGGTTAATCATGCAACTATTGATATAGATAAAAAATTAAAAGAAATAAATCCTAATCTAGAAATTGTTATAGGTGGTCCTGAAGTAGAAGTTATGGATATAAATCAATTTGATAAAGAATATTTTATAATTGGAGAAGGAGAAGAAGCGTTAAAAAGATTATGTGATTACATTAAAGATGGAAAGAAAGATAAAAATTTTTTTAACAATAATATAAATATTTTTAACAAAGAAAATGTATATCATGAAAAAGTAGAAGATGCTATTCAAATAAAAAATCCTTTGTTTACAAATACTTACATTGATGATAGAGATTTTTTATGGTATGAAACTTGTAGGGGATGTGCATATAATTGTGGCTATTGTGGTCATAAAACAAGACATAAAGTTGCATATATTCCTTTAGATATAGTTGAACAAGAAATAAAAAATATTGGTAGGCTTGGTTTTAAACAAATATTTGTAATAGATCCTAATTTTGCTGGAAGTAAAAAAAGAGCAAAAGTAGTATTAAGTTATTTTAATAAATATGCTCCAAATACAAAAATTGGACTGTATTTTCGACCTGAATTTATTGATTCAGAAATGATAGAATTATTAAAAAATGCGAATATTAGTCAAATTAGAATAGGTATTCAAACCACTAATATAAATGTTCCTCAATGGTTAAGATCAAATAATATGTATTCGGTTATAAATGAATTACCTAAATTATCCGAAAATAATATTCCATGGAGAGCTGAATTAATTACAGGATTACCAGGAGATGATTTTGAAGGATTGAAAAACAGTATTGATTTTGTATGTTCTTTAAATCCAACTGAATTTTATAGTTATCATTTAACTATTATTCCTAATACTCCTCTATATAATTTAAAAGATAATTTTTCTAATAATTTATGGATTACAACAGACGAAGCAAATCGTGCGTATGAATGTAGTAGTTATAGCCATGAAGAATTATTGGAGATGCTTGAATATGCTAAAGAAAAAGAAGAAGAATATAATTTAAAAGAAATTAAAATAAAAAAAATAAGAAGATAATTTAAAGTATTTAAATAGTTTAATAATTCAAGATATTTAATTTGATATAAAATAATTAATAATTATAAAAATTATAATTTTTATTACTTAAAAAAATATTCTTAATAAATATCTTTTTTTTTATAACAATTTGTAGTATACTAATTATAAGAATAGAGGAATATTATGATAATTAGAAAACCTTATGCATTTTTGATTAAATATTTTAAAGTAATTCATATTACTATTTTTGTTATAGCAATTTATTTGTTAATCAAATCAAGAAATATTTATGTGTTTTTTGGAGATTATTTAATAAGTGGAACTTATAATTATATTGAAAATATGGCTCTTTCATATGTTCATCCATTTATGATAATAGTATCTATTTTATTGATGGGAATTTTCTTGTTAATATATTTATTGATGAAACAAAAAGAAAAGAAAGTATTATATTACTTATTAGGAATAATATTTTATGCAATTTCGTTTATTGTATATATTGTGCTGTTAAGTGCATTTAATAGTTTAGAATATAATTCTTTATCTAATCAATCTATAGTTATTTATAGGGATATTGCAATGGTTATTTATTATATAAATTATTTCTTTTTAACAATTGCTTTTGTAAGAGGATTTGGATTTAATGTTAAAAAATTTAATTTTGAAAAAGATTTAAAAGAATTAAATATAACTGAAGAAGATAGAGAAGAAATTGAAGTTGGAAGTGGACTTGATTTAGAAAATGTTGGTAACTTTGTTAGAAGAAGAAAAAGAAATTTAATGTATTATGTAAAAGAAAATTCATATATATTAATTGTTTTTTTAATTATAGTTACATTGATAACAGGATCTATCATTGCCATTAATAAATTAGTTGTTGCAAGAGTTTATAATGAAGGTAATGTTGTTCAAATTGATTCTATTAATTATAAAGTATTAGGTTCATATATAACCGATAAAGATTTATTTGGCAATGTTATAAAAAATAATAAAAATTATTTAATAGTTTCCTTTGAAATAGAAAATAAAAGTGAAGAATCTTTAAAAATATCTATGGAAAATACTAGAATCAAAATAGGGGATGATTATTTTTATCCAAAGGCTACTCAAGCAAGTAAATTTATTGATTTAGGAAATTATTTTAAAAAACAAGTTATTGGTAAAAATGGTAAAGGTGAATATCTATTAATATTTGAAATCAAAAAGAAATCTAATGATTATATTTTACAACTTTATAGAGGTAAAAAAGTTGTAAATGGTGAAGCAATTTTATATTATCGTGATGTTTCGTTAAAACCATATACATTTAAAAATAAAGATTTAAAAACATATCAAATGGGAAGTAGTATTCCTTTAAAAGATACTCTTTATAAAAATGGTAGTTTTTCTATTAATAGTATAGAATTTAAAGATATAGAAGAATATGTATATTCTAAATGTATAACGGAAGATAATTGCTCTGATGAAAAAGTTACTATTGTTCCTAAAGGAGTAAAAAAAATATTAAAAGTAAAATATGGAGATGGAACACCAAAAAATATATTTAATTATTTAAATATTGAAAGTGATAATTTTGCAAGTGCTATGGATATAAATGATATTACACCTGATAACTACGAAGAAAATACAGCACTTCTTGAAGTACCATCAAATATTAATGTAGATAATGTAACATTGTATTTTAATATAAGAGGGGTTAAAGTAAGAATTACAAAATAATTCTTATTTTTTTGCAAAAAAAAGAATTAAAATTTCTTTCTTTTGATAAATATACGTATTACATAATATAAGAATGTTATCATTATTATTACGTAGAACCATAGTAAAACTTTATATATTGTTCCTTCTGTATATTTTCCAATTATATGAGGAATGTTTTCAGGAACATATTTTCCTAAAAAATCTTTTACTTCTTTAAATGTATTATATTTAAAGAAAGTTAGTATTCTTAACAGTATATCAAATATTGCCACAAAGAATACTGTGTTAGAAAAACGCTTAAAGAAGATTATTACTATTACTAATAATATTAAAAAGATAATTGCATCCATTTTTTATCACTCCTATTCTTAATATATTTTAACAAATATTGTAATTTTTATCAACAAATTTTTCAAATTTACTTTACAAGAAAATAATCCTATTATATAATTAATACATAATAGGAGGAAAAATGAATAAAGAATTTAAAAAAACATTTTTTGTTTGTTTATTGGCGGTTCTATTGATTGTGTCTAATATAGTAGGTGCTAAATATACAAACTTTTTAGATGTTACGATAGGGGTTGATTTTGTAACATTTCCTTTTACATTTTTATGTACCTTGTTAATCCTTAATTATGGAGGGAAAAGGGATGCTTACAGAGGAATTTTGGTTGCTAGTGTTATTCAATTATTGATTACCATTAGTTATGCATTTATAGTTAGTTTAGGAAATCAGACGTTAATGCCAGATAAAGGTATGTATGTTGATGTATTATTCAAAGTTGATGAAACTAAAATATTAACATCAGTTTTAGCATTTATTTTATCACATTGTTCTTTAATATATTTGTATACTAATTTTAAAGAATTAGGTAAAGAATTATATGGATTAGTTATTGGATTACTTGGAGCAATGATTTTAAACTCAATTGTATTTTTAGTAATTACATTAAATGGATATGAACCAATTTTTATAATTAATATTTTATTAAGTAATATTATTGTTTCTGTAATAATGGTAATAATTATAACAATTTTATTCTATATTTTAAAAGAAAATGAAGAAAAAGTTGTACCTATAAAAAAGATTGAAAAGAAGGAAAGCAAAGATTTAAGTGCTGAAGAATTAGTTGCTGAAAAGAATGTTGTTGCTAAACCAAAAAAGACTATAAAGAAAACTGCACCTAAAAAGAATGTAACTAAGAAAACAGAATCAAAAAAAACAACTGTTAAAAAAAATGAAACAGCTGCTAAAACACCACAAAAAAAGAAAACAAATAAAACTACCAAAACTAAAAAATAAAAATAATTTTTGTAAAATTGATTGAAAAGTGTTGATTTTCAAATTGTTTTATGATAAGTTGTATATGTAAGCATAATATTATGCTTAAAAGATTCGCTAATAAAGGAGGAACATAATGAAAAAAGTTGAATTAGTAGAAGCTGTTGCAACAAGTGTTGGACTAACAAAAGCAGATGCAAATCGCGCAATTGATGCTACATTTGATGCAATCACAAAAGCATTAAAGAAAGGGGATAAAATAACTCTAATTGGATTTGGAACTTTTGGTGTTTCAAGAAGAGCTGCTAGAACTGGACGTAATCCACAAACTGGTGCTGAAGTTAAAATTCCTGCACGTAATGCTGTAACATTCAAAGCTGGAACTCAATTAAAAAACAAAGTTAACTAAAAAGTGAAAACTTTTTAGTTTTTTAATATAGGTGATAAAATTGAAAGATTTAGCAATAGAATTTTTAAATAAAATAGAAGATAATGGTTATAAAGCTTATGTTGTTGGAGGTTATGTAAGAGATTATCTTTTAGGAATAGAATCTTATGATATTGATATTACTACTAATGCAACTCCTAAAGATATAAAAAATATTTTTTCAAATGTTTCGATAACAAGAGGTAAAAGAGAAGATTCTAACTATGGAAGTGTTAGAGTAGTTTATAAAAATATTTTGTTTGAAGTAACTACATTTCGAATAGAACTTGACTATTTGGATAATAGACATCCAAGTAGTATATTTTATATAAATGATTTAGAAACTGATTTAATAAGACGTGATTTCACAATAAATGCTATTTGTATGGATAAAAATGGTAAAATAATTGATCCGTTAGAGGGTAGAAAAGAATTAAAAAAGAAAATTATTAAAACTATAAGTCCAAGTGATAAAAGTTTTAAGGAAGATGCTTTAAGAATACTTCGAGCAATTCGCTTTTCAGTTATTTTAGGTTTTAAATTAGATAAAGATATTATTGATGCTATTTCTAAAACAAAATTATATTTAAAAAATATTTCTTATGAAAGAAAGAAAATAGAACTTGATAAAATATTTGCTAGTCCTCATGCTAAAGATGGAATAGAATTAATTAAAAAATTAGATTTAGTAGATTCTTTAGAATTAACTAATTTAGAGAGAATTAATGATTATACAGATTTAATTGGCATATGGTCTATGATTGACTCTCATTGCTATAAATTTACTAAACATGAAAAAGAATTAATAAAGAAAGTCAATCAAGTATATGAATTAAATAATTTAGATCCATATATATTATATAAATATGGTTTATATGTTAATATACTTGCGGGAATAAACAAAAATATTAGTAAAAAATCAATAACAGAAATATATAATAATTTATCAATTAAATCTAAAAAAGATATTGATATTAATGCAAAAGATATATGTGATATTTTGAATAAAGAACCAAATGAATTTTTAAATAGTATTTATATTTCTATTGAAAAAGAAATAGTATATAATACTTTAAAAAATAATAAAAAAGATATAATTAAATATATAAAGAAAAATTATCTTTAAAATTTACAAAAAATATGATAATATTATAATAGAGGTGGATTATGAAGAATGTATTAAGTTATATAGGCATAATTTTGTTATTAGGATTAGTACTATTGCCTCCTATTTTAAGAATGTCACTTCCTAAAAAAAACGATGAAGACCAGCAAATAGATAGAAAAAGTTATATATTATCTTGTTCTAATCAAGAATTTACTATTAATACTAGTTATGATCAAGAAAAAATTAATATGATAGTTATAAAAAAAATATTTACTCAGGAAGAAATTGATAAAAGAAAAAACATAGATGAAAATATTGAAAATCTTGATGAACAATTGTTGGATTCAGATACAATAGTATTAAAATATCAAGAAATTGTTGATATGTTTGATAATTTAAAAAATAAATCAACAGTTATTTATAATGTAGACGATAATGGAGAAGTTGTTTCAATAGATTTTAGTTATGATCAACATAAAGAATTAGAAATAAATAAATTAACACAAAAAATGGATGCTCAACAGATATATTATGAAAAATTAGATTTTGCTTGCACGATTAAATAAAACATTAAAAATATAATTTTTAGTGTTTTTTTCTTTTAACTTTTAAATTTATATGATAAAATATCTTTGAAGTGGAGGTTGTAGTATGATATTATTTAAAAAAAGAAAATTAAGATTAAAAAAAGTTGAAGAAACAAAAGAAAAAATGCATGAATTATTTAATAAAAAAATTAAAGAAAATGAAAATTATAATTTATTATATGGTTATGCTACAACTTTACAAGATTTTGGTTATGTTTATCAAAGTAAAATTATTGCATATCGTGAAGAGGATATGACTTTATTGATTTTAGATGTTGATAAAGATTTTAAAAAGGTACAAAATTTAAAAAAATATAAACAAGGAGAATTTAAAAAAGGATATTATAATAAATCAAAAGATACCTATTATATTGAAAAGACAGATTTAAAAAGTGATCGTGAAAAATTTATATTAATTGATAAAAATTATGGAGATGAAGATATACTTGCTATAATAAATCAAGAAGATGATATAGAAGATTTTATTGATTTCTTTTTGGAATTTAAAAGAAAAATTAGAAGTAAAAAATCTGTTAAAAATAAATTCAAAAAATCTTGAGAATTACTTTAATAAGAGTTATACTTATGTAGAAGGTAGGAAGTTATGACAAGAAAGAATGAAAAGAAAAAAGAAGAAATAGATCTTGATGATGAATATATAATAATTGAAGAAAAACCTAAAAAGAAAAATAAAAATGGAATAGAAAAAGAAAAATCTAAAAAGAAGAAAATAATTACTATTATTTTATTAATTTTAGTTTTTTTGTTTTCTGTTGCAGCAATTTATTATTTTGCTATTCGTAAAGAAGTAAAAATAACGAGTGAAAAAACTACTGGACATGTATTTAAATCAAAAATAGAATCAAGAGTAGGAGAAGAATATAAAGATGAAAAATTTTCTATTTGTTATGGTCCAATTATTAATTGTAAAAAAATAAAATATATAACTGAAGGAGAAGTTGATATAACTAAATTAGGTGAATATACTTTAACATATCATTATAAAATTGATGGAAAAGATAAGACATTAAAAAGAGTAGTTAAAGTATATGATGATGTTAAACCTGAATTAGTTGTTGATGAAGAATTATCTTTTTGTAAAAATGGAAATGTTGGAAATGGTAAATTTCATGCAACTGATAATTATGATGGTGATATAACTGATAAAGTTAAGTTAACTATTGAAGGGGATAAGGCTTATTTAGAAGTTGAAGATACAAGTGGTAATAAAGAAAGTATTGAAGTAGCAGCTTTAGAGTTTTCAAGTGATCCCATTATTAGTTTAAATGGTGAAGGAACTAAATATATGTTTGTTGGAGGAACTTACAATGAACAAGGAGCAACTGCAACAGATAAATGTGACGGAGATATAAGCGATAAAATAATAACATCAGGTTCTGTTAATTCAAATGTTAAAGGAACCTATACAATTACTTATTCAGTAGAAAATTCCGATGGTAAAAAAGCTGAAGCAACAAGAAAAGTAATTGTTCAAGCAAGAGCAGCAGTTGCAAGTGGTAGTAGTTGTAATAAAGCTGGTGCAATTTATTTAACATTTGATGATGGACCACAAAATGGAACAACAAATGTGATTTTAGATATTTTAAAAGATGAAGGTGTTAAAGCAACTTTCTTTGTTACTAATAAAGGACCTGACTCTTTAATAAAAAGAGAACATGATGAAGGACATGTTGTAGCATTGCATACAGCAAGTCATGAATATTCAATTGTTTATCGATCAGTAGATTCATATTTTAAAGATTTAAAAACTGTTCAAGATAGAGTTAAAAGAGTAACAGGTGTTGAATCAAAAATAATTAGATTTCCAGGAGGATCTAGTAATACAGTTAGTCGAAATTATCAAAGAGGTATTATGACAACTTTAACTAATGAAGTAATTAGTAGAGGTTATCGTTATCATGATTGGAATGTTGATTCTAATGATGCAGGAGCATGTGCTGGTGGTTCTTCAAGTTGTGTTTACAGTTATGTTGTAAATAGTTTATCTAAAAATCGTTGTAATATGGTTTTAATGCATGATATTAAATGGTATACGAGAGATGCTTTAAGAGATATTATAAAATATGGTAAAAATAATGGTTATACATTTGAAGTAATTACGATGGATACTCCTATGGTTACCCAAAGAGTTAATAATTAAACTTTAGTTTTATAAAGTTTTTTTATTTTTTTTAAAAATATATGATATAATAACTATATACAATAATAGGAGGCAGTATGGATTTTTTTGATATGAGATTACTTAGTTTTATAGGAATAAAAAAAGTTCCTGATGCACCATGGAAAAAATATTATAAACCTGAAGATATGAAATATATAGTCCCAAATGATAATATATATCAGTTTTTAATTAATAAAATAAAAACTGGAAAATATGAAAATAAGACAGCAATTAATTATTATGATAAAAAAATAACTTATCAAGAATTTTTAAATAGAATAGATAATGTTGCTTTTAAATTTAAAAAAATGGGAATAAAAAGATATGAAATAGTAACTATTATATCAGCTAATATTCCAGAAGCATTAATATCTTTTTATGCTTTAAATAAAATTGGTGCTGTTGTTAATTTACTTCATCCATTACTATCGGAAAATGAAATTAAAGATGCTTTAAATATGTACCATACTAAGCATTTATTAGCAATGGATATTACTATTGAAAAGATAAATAATATTATAGATAAAACAAAAGTTTCTAAAGTTATTATTTTATCTCCAGGAACTTCGATGAAAAAAATAAAAAAATTTATTTATAAAATAGTAAGTTTTAACAGTAGATATCATGGAGTATTAAATTCTAAATTTATGAGTTGGAAAGAATTTTTAAGAATAAATGGGAGTATTAAAAATGATATAATTAAATTTAAAAAAGATGATCCAGCTTTAATACTTCAAAGTGGGGGTACAACTGGAACACCAAAAGGAATAGTATTATCAAATGGTAATATAAATGCTGCAACAATATCAGCTTTAAAAGCTTATCCTGATTTAAATCAGAAAGATGTTATTTTAGGTATAATGCCAATTTTTCATGGATTTGGTTTAGAAGTTTCTATTAATGATGCTTTTTGTGTCGGAGCAGAAGTAGTTTTAATTCCAACTTTTAAATCAAGGAAATTTGATGAATTACTTCGTAAATATCGACCAAGTGTATTAGTTGGTGTACCAACTTTATTTGAAGCTTTAACTACAAATAAAAATACTGATGATTTAAATTTATCAAATTTGAAATATGTTATAAGTGGAGGAGATACTTTAAACAAAGAAAGAGTTATAAATATAAATAGATTTTTATTTAATCATGGAAGTAGAACGAATATGATTCAAGGATATGGATTAACTGAAGCAGTAGCTGCTGTATCTGTTGATTTAAAAGGTGCTAGTCGTCCAGGAACTATTGGAATTCCTTGGCCAGGAATTTATATTAAAATATTTGAGCCTAATACGGAAAAAGGTGTTCCATATAATACAGATGGAGAAATATGTGTATGTGGACCAGTTGTAATGCTTGGATATTATAACAATGAAGCAGAAACAAATAATATTTTAAAATTTCATAAAGATGGAAATATTTGGCTTCATACTGGTGATATTGGTTCCATGGATGAAGATGGATTTATTACCTATAAACAAAGATTAAAAAGAATGATTATATCAAGTGGATATAATGTTTATCCATCTCAAATAGAAGAAGTTTTAATGCAACATAAAGCAGTTTTAACAGTAAGTGTAATTGGAATACCACATCCATATAAACAAGAAGTTGCTAAAGCTTATATAGTTTTAAATAAGGGATACTATAAAAGTGAAAAATTAATTAATGAATTAAAAGATTTATGTAGTAAAAATTTAGCTCATTATGCTATACCAAAAGAATTTGAATTTAGAAGTAGTTTACCTAAGACTATTGTAGGAAAAATTGATTTTACTAAATTACAAGAAGAAAATATTGAGGAGGAAAAATGAAAAAGAAAGTTTTAATATTTATTATTTTATTATTAATTCCTGTTATGGTTTTAGCCGAACCACCAGCAAAACCAGGAGATAATAGAAACAATACAAATGTTTCTTATAAAGGAGCATCAACTTTAACAAGTAATGATACTTTAGATAATAAAAAATATTCTAGTTCTACCGGAGGAGAAAATGCTTTACTGATTAGTAATGCTGAAGTAACTATATCTAATTCAACTGTATCGAAAAGTGGAGATGAAAGTTCTGAAAACTCCGATTTTTACGGAACTAATGCAGGAATACTTGCTTATAATAATGGAATATTAATATTTAACAATGGAGAAATTATAACAAATGGAACTCATGCCAATGGTGTATTTGCAATAGGAACTGGTCATATTAAAATTAATAATTCGAAAATTACAACAACTGGTAATAATTCAGGTGGAATTATGGTTACAGGAAATGGAAAACTCGATGCAAAAAATTTAACAGTTAAAACAAGTGGTAATTCAAGTGCTGCAATTAGAAGCGATCGAGGAGGAGGAACTTTAACAGTTGAAGAAGGAACTTATGAAACAAGTGGTATGGGAAGTCCAACTATTTATTCAACTGCAGATATTTCTGTAAAAAATGCCACTCTTTTATCTAATTCTTCTGAAGGAATTGTCATTGAAGGATCTAATTCTGTATCTTTAGATAATGTAACTTTAACAGATACAAATAATACTTTAAATGGTAATAGTGAAACATATAAAAATATTTTCTTATATCAATCAATGTCAGGAGATGCTGAAGTTGGGAAATCTACTTTTACTGCCAAAGACTCAACTATTACTACAAATAAAGGAGATACTTTCTTTGTTACCAATACAACAGCAGAAATTAATTTAGAAGGAAATGCATTTACAAATACCGATGGAGATTTTTTAAGAATTCAAACTGGTAAATGGGGAAAAAGTGGTTCTAATGGAGGAATAGTTACATTAAATGCAACTAATCAATTAATAAATGGCAATATGATAATCGATAATATTTCAACATTAGAGTTAAATTTAAAAGGAGAAACTAAACTTACAGGAGCAATTAATTCAGATAATAAGGCTAAAAAAGTAACATTAACTTTAGAAAAAAATTCTATAATTTCTTTAACAAATAATACATATGTTAATTCATTAGAAAATGAAGATTCTAATAATAATAATATTTATTCTAATGGTTATAAATTATATGTAGATGGTAAAGAAATAAAAACTAATGAAGGAACACTTAAAGTTGAAAAAGATTCAGGAGTAGATGCTGAAGAAGGACAATCAATATTAGACATTATTTCTTCAAATATAATTATAATAATTGCTATAGTATTAGTAATAATTATATTAATAGTATTAATTATTTTAAAAAAAAGAAAAAATGATAATAAAAAAGTAGCATTTTAAATAAATATATGTTAAAATAATTTTGTTATTTAAAATCTATTAAATATTCGAAGTATTATATATTTCGTTTTAGAGAGTTAGTGGTAGGTGAAAACTAATACAAATATATAAGAAATGCTGTTTATTTAGGATTTCGGGATACCGTTATAAAAATTAAGACCCATTAGGATGGTACCGTGATTTTATTCACTCCTAATAAGGTCTTTTATTATTTAGGAGGAGTGTTTATATGAAAAATTATAGTATTGCAATTGATGGACCGGCAGGAGCTGGAAAGAGTACAGTAGCTAAGAAGGTTGCTCAAATTTTAAATTTTATTTATATTGATACAGGAGCAATGTATAGAACAATAGGTTATTATTGTCTTCATAATAATATTGATGTTGATACAGAAGAAGATGTAAATAATAATCTTGATGCCATTGATATAAAAATTAAATTTGTAGAAGGAATGCAAAGAATATTTTTAAATGAAGTTGATATTACTGATTTAATACGTACTCAGGAAGTAGGAGAAGCGGCAAGCAAGGTAAGTGTTTACAAAGAAGTTCGTACTAGACTAGTATCTATGCAACAAGAAATAGCAAAAAAAGAAAATGTAGTAATGGATGGAAGAGATATTGGAACAGTTGTTCTTCCAAATGCAACATTAAAAATATTCTTAACAGCATCTAGTTTAGAAAGAGCAAAAAGAAGATGTAAAGAACTAGAGGAAAAAGGAATAGTTGCTGATTTAGAAATAACTAGAAAAGAAATAGAAGAAAGAGATTATCGCGATTCTCATCGTGAAAATAGTCCTTTAAAACAAGCGGATAATGCTATTTTAATAGATTCATCTAATATGACAATAGAAGAAGAAATAGATAATATAATTAATTTATATAAGAAGAGGTTAGAAAATGAAGAAAATGACAAGTAAAGAAATAAGAAAGATGTGGCTTAAATATTTTTCAGAACATGGACATGAAGTAATGGAAAGTGCACCACTTATTCCAATGGATGATGATTCACTTCTTTGGATAAATGCTGGTGTTACACCTTTAAAACATTATTTTGATGGAACAATTGTTCCTGATAATAGAAGAATAACTAATATTCAAAAATGTATAAGAACTAATGATATAGAAAATGTTGGAGTAACAAGACGTCATCATACATTCTTTGAAATGATGGGAAACTTTTCAGTAGGTGATTACTTTCGTGATGAAGCTTTATCTTTTGCTTATGAATTATTAACAAGTGAAAAATGGTTTAATATACCAATTGAAAAATTATATTTTACAGTCTATCCGAGTGATTTCGATACGATTAACAAATGGATTAGTTTAGGAGTACCAGAAAGTCATATAGCAAAACTTGAAGATAACTTCTGGGAAATTGGTGAAGGACCATGTGGACCAGATACCGAAATTTTCTTTGATCGTGGAAGTAAATACGATTATGATGGAAAAGCCTTAGAACATTTCATGAAAGGTGAAGACAACGAAAGATTTGTTGAAATTTGGAATAATGTTTTAAGTCAATTTAATTCCAAAAATGGAGTAGAGAGAAAAGATTATAAAGAACTTCCAAGTAAAAATATTGATACAGGAGCAGGATTAGAGAGATGGGCATGTATTTTTCAAGATGCAGATTCTAACTTTGATACTGATTTGTTTTTACCAATTATTAAAGAAATCGAAAATTTATCAGATACTTTATATGATGGATCTATGCCTTATAAAGTAATTGCAGATCATATAAGAGCTTTAACGTTTGCACTTTCTGATGGAGCAACATTTGATAATGTTGGTCGTGGATATATTTTAAGAAGATTACTTAGAAGAAGTGTAAGATACGGAAGAAAACTAGGATTAAACGATAAATTTATGTATAAATTAGTTGATTCAGTTGTTGCTAATATGAAAGATGCTTATCCATATTTAACAGAAAAAAAGAAATTAGTTAAAGATTTAATTAAAGAAGAAGAAGAATTATTCTTAAAAACATTAGATAAGGGTGAAAAGAAATTATATGAACTAATGGATGAATCATTAACTAATAAAATAAGTGGTAAAGATGCATTTAAATTATATGATACTTATGGATTTCCTTTTGAATTAACATTAGAGTATTTAGAAGAGAAAGGCTTTACAACATCATATGATGAATTTTTAAAATGTATGGAAGAACAAAAGAAATTATCTAAAAGTAACCAAAAACAAACTGAATCATTTAAATCTCAAAATGAATTCTTATTAAATTATAAAGAAAAATCTGAATTTGTCTATGAAGTATATGAGTTAAAATCTAAAGTAATATCTATTATAAAAAATGATAAATTTATTGATGAATTAAAAGGAAAAGGATATGTTGTTTTAGATAAAACATGTTTTTATTCTGAATCTGGTGGTCAAATAAGTGATACAGGAATGCTTATAGGAGATAATTTTAAAGCAAGAGTTGTTGATGTATTTAAAGCTCCAAATGGACAACATATACATGAAGTTAAATTATTATCGGGAACTATAACTAAAGATGATAAAGTAATTTGTATGGTAGATAAAGATAGAAGATTATCTATTGAGGCAAATCATTCAAGTGTTCATTTACTTCAACATGCTTTAAAAACTTTAATTGATAATAATATATATCAAGCAGGTAGTAAAGTAACTGATGAATACTTAAGATTTGATTTTAATTATCACGGAAAAATAACTGATGAAGACTTAATTAAAGTTGAAGAATTTGTTAATAATGATATTAATAAAAAAATAGATAGAACTACCAAAATAATGGATTATGATGAGGTAGATACTAAAGAAGTCATGGCACTTTTCACGGATAAATATCAAGATAAAGTAAGACTTGTTGAAATAGGAGATTCTAAAGAATTATGTGGTGGTACTCATGTTAAAAATACGAAAGATATAAAAAGATTTGCAATTGTCTCATTTGAAAATAAAGGAAGTAATACATATCGTATAACAGGTGCAACTAAAAATGGAATAGAAAATGCTTTACTGCAAATAGCTAAACCATATAATGATAATATTATAAAAAATTCTATGAAAGCAAGTAATATTGTTTTACAAGCTAAAAAAGATAATATTAAATTAAAGTTTATAAATAAGTATAACAATGAAGTAAAACCAATGAGTTATAAAGAAATAGTTGAATTAAAAGAAACAGATAAAAAAGTATCAGAAGATTTAAAAGAATTAGAAAAAACTTATCAAAAATTATTAGCAGAGAATGCATCTAAAAATATTGCAGATTATGAAGAAAAAATAGAAACAGGTAAAAAATACAATTTCTTATTATTAAAAACTGATAATCAAGATACAAATGCATTAAAAAATATTTTAGATACATTAGCAAATAAATATGAAAATATTTTTATTTTAGTTGCTAATATTAAAGATAATATTCCAACTTTTATAGCAAGAAGTAATTCAGATATAAATGCCTCTGAAATGATTAAATTAATTGCTAATAAATCTAATGGAAATGGGGGAGGATCTCCTAAATTTGCTATGGGATCTGGAAAAACTACGAAATATATAGATAAAGTATTTGATGTTATTAAAAAGGAATTATAATGACTAAATTATATTTAATTGAAGGAGATAATTCCTTTTTAATTCAATCTGAAATTAATAAAATAACAAAAGGTAAAGATTTAGAAATAATTAATATTGATTTAGAAAATAAAACAATAGATGATGTGATAGAAACATTAGATACATATGATATGTTTGGTAATCAAAAATTAGTTATAGCAACTAATCCAAATTTTTTAAATAATGTTGTAGATGATTTTCCTAATGAAAAATTTTTAAAATATTTAAAAAATCCCAGTGATAATATTTTAATAATAATATCTAAAAAAATTAATAAAAGATTAAAACTTGTAAAAGATATCTTACCATATTTTAATTATATAGAATTAAAAGAATTGAATATTTATGAATTTATAAAAAATAATTTAAATAATTATAAAATGGATAATATTACAGTTAATTATTTTATTAATAGAGTAGGAAAAAATTATTATAATATTTCTAATGAATTAGATAAATTAAAATTATTAAAAAACGATTCTAAAACAATTTCTAAAGAAGATATAGATTTAGTTTGTAGAAAAAATATTGAAGATAGTATTTTTGATTTAATAGATGCAATTCTTTTAAAACAAAAAGATAAAGTAATAGAGTTATATAATCATTTTATTAATAATGGAACAGAAGTATTTGGAATTTTAGTATTACTTTCTAATCAAATAAGATTAATTTATAATGTAAAAGTATTATCTAATTTAAGAGATTCTGATATAGCAAATATATTAGATGTAAAAGAATATCCTGTTAAATTAGCAAGAGGCAAAGGATTAAGATATTCGAAAAAGGAATTACTTGATATATTATATAATTTAGGTAATATAGATGAAGATATTAAAAGTGGTAAACAACTTCCAAATATTTCTCTTTTATCATTTATACTGAATATGTAAATAAATGTAAAATATAGTCAGAATATGTTAAATAAATGTATTTTGTACTATATTTCTATTTGTTATTATGATAAAATTAGATTGGGTGTTTGTATGGAAAGTATCTATAATATAACATATAAATGTTTAGAGGATTATTTTGTATCAATAGGAGAGAAAAAATATAAAGCTAAACAATTATATGATTGGATATATGTTAAAAGAATAAAAGAATTTGATAATATTAGTAATATTAAAAAAGATGTTATAGAAAGATTAAAGAAAGATTTTTATTTTGATAAAATAGAAATTATTAATAAAGAAATAGATATTGATGTTAAAAAGTATTTGTTAAAACTTAATGATTCTAAAACAATAGAAGCTGTATTAATGGAACATGATTATGGAACTAGTTTATGTATATCTAGTCAAGTTGGTTGTAATATGAACTGTTCTTTTTGTGAATCAGGTAGAATAAAAAAACAAAGAGATGTTACAGCTGGAGAAATGGTCCTTGAATTATTAACAATTGAAAATGATATTAAATCAAGAATTAGTCATGTTGTAATTATGGGAATAGGAGAACCATTTGATAATTATGTTAATATTACAAATTTTGTAGAAATAGTTAATCATCCACTAGGAATAGCACTTGGTTCTCGTCATATAACTATATCTACATGTGGAATAATTCCTAAAATTTATGAGTTTTCAGAATTTCCCTATCAAGTTAATTTAGCTATTAGTTTACATGCCCCTAATGATGAATTAAGAAGTAAATTAATGCCTATTAATAAAGTTTATAAATTAGATGATTTAATTAAGAGTATTAAATATTATGTTAGTAAGACTAATAGAAGAGTAACGTTTGAATATATTATGTTAGATAATATAAATGATAGTAAAGAATTAGCAATTGAACTTAGTAAATTACTTAAAAATATTAATTGTTATGTTAATTTAATACCTTATAATGAAACAGATAATTTAGGATATAAAAGAAGTAGTAAAGAAAATATATTAAAATTTTATGATACTTTGAAAAAAAATAATATAAATGTTACTATACGACGTGAATTTGGTAGAAAAATAAGTGCAGCGTGTGGACAGTTAAAGTCTAGTAAGGAGAGTTTATGAAGAGTTTTTATTTAACAGATGTTGGAAAAGTAAGAGATCATAATGAAGATAGTGTTATTATTTTAAAAAATCATAAAGGTGATTATTTAATGGCTGTTGCAGATGGAATGGGAGGACATAGAGCTGGAGAAGTTGCATCATCAATTGCTATTAGTTATTTAAGTAAACAATTTACGGAAACTTTTTATGATTTATCAAAAGAAGATGCTATTGTTTGGATAAATGATGTTGTTAAAGGTGTTAATACGGAAATTTTTAAATATGAAGCAGAAAATAAAGAATGTGTAGGGATGGGAACAACTTTAGTTCTTGCAATTATTACAAATGAATATATATTATTTGGAAATGTTGGAGATTCAAGTGGATTTGTTATAAAAAATAATAAATTACATAAAGTAACAGTAGATCATTCTTTAGTTAATTTATTAGTTGAAGCTGGCGAAATTACTGAAGAAGAAGCTAAAGACCATCCACGAAAAAATGTTTTAATGAAAGCACTTGGAGCAAGTGACGAAGTAACTCCTGATGTATTTGATTGTGATTTAGATGTAACTTCTATTCTTCTTGCAAGTGATGGGTTGACGAATTTAGTAGATTCGAGTAAAATAGAAGATGTAATAAATAGTAACATGGAGATAGAAGAAAAAATCGTTAGTTTAATACAAAAAGCTAATAATGAAGGAGGAACTGATAATATATCAGTTGCTTACTTAGAAATAGAAGAAAAAGAAGGTGTTGAAAGTGATAACGAAGGGGCAGAAGATTAACGAACGTTATGAAATAATAAAGAGTATTGGAGAAGGTGGAATGGCTAATGTTTACCTTGCTCATGATATTATTCTTGATCGTGATGTTGCAATTAAGGTATTAAGAGGAGATCTTGCAGGAGATGAGAAATTTGTAAGACGTTTTCAAAGAGAAGCTTTAAGTGCATCTAGTTTATCTCATCCTAATATTGTTGAAATGTATGATGTTGGTGAAGATAATGGAACTTATTATATAGTTATGGAATATGTTCCAGGGCAAACTCTTAAACAATTAATTAAAAAACGTGGAAGTATATCTTTATCAGAAGCAATCGATATCATGTTACAAATAACAGATGGTATTAAAGAAGCACATGACTCATATATTATTCATCGTGATTTAAAACCTCAAAATATCTTAATAAAAGATAATGGAGAAATAAAAATAACAGACTTTGGTATTGCTATGGCACTTAACAGCACTCAATTAACACAAACTAATTCTGTTATGGGGTCAGTTCATTATTTACCTCCAGAACAAGCAAGTGGTAAAGGAGCAACTATTAAAAGTGATATTTATTCTATGGGAATATTATTCTATGAATTATTAACGGGTAGTCTTCCTTTTAAAGGAGAAAATGCTGTTGAAATAGCTCTTAAACATATGAAAAGTGATTTTCCTAGTATAAGAGAGAAAAATGATTCTATTCCTCAAAGTGTTGAAAATATCATATTAAGAGCAACTGCTAAAAATCCTAAAAATAGATATGAAACAGTTTCAAGAATGCATGATGATTTACTAACTTGTTTAAATGAAGATAGATTAAATGAAGGAAAAGTTACTTTCTTATTTCCTGAACATGAAGGTGATTCTGAAGATAAAAAACCAGTTTTATTAGAAGAAAAAGAAGAAGAAATTAAAGAACTAGAAGATGAACTTGGTGATTTAAGAGAAGAAAAGAAAAATACTTGGATTTGGATTTTATCTGGAATATTTATCTTTGTTGTATTAATACTAGTAGGAATATTTGTAATTTATCCAATATTCTCTGAAGTTCCTGATGTAGTTATACCAAATGTTGCTGGTATGACAGTTCAAAAAGCTGAAGATACATTAAAGAAAGCTGGTTTTGAAGTTGAATTAAAAGTTGAACAAGTAAGTGATGAAAAAATTGAAGCCGGACTTATTTCAAAAACTTCCCCTGCTATAGGAAGAAAAGTTAAAAAAGGAACCAGTATTACTTTATTTGAATCTTTAGGTGATACAGTTTATGAAATGGAAGATTTTAAAGGTAAAAATTATAAAGAAATAAAAGCAATTTTGGAATCTAAATATGAGTTAGAAGTGGTCCTTGAAAAAGTTGATCCAGAAGATGATACTGAATATGGAGAAGAAGAAATTATTAAAACAGATCCAGAAAAAGGAACTAAAGTATCTAAAGGACAAAAAGTAACATTATATATTCCAAATGTTGTTGATGAATATCCTGATTTTGTTACAGAACAATGGTCTATTGATGAAATACAAGCTTTCTGTGATAAATATGGAATAATCGTTTCATTTGTTTCTAAACCAACAAATGAATTTACTCCAAATACTATTATTAGCCAAAGTAGAGCAGCTGGAACTCCTATTGTAAAAGGTGCAAACTTAAAAATAGTATATGCTGTTAAATATGAAGAAGAGACTAAAAAGGAAGAAACTAAAACTGATACTACTGATACTAAAACAGAAGAAAAGAAAGATGAAAATAATTAATGGAAAAAGGATTAGTAATAAAAAATATAAGTGATATATTTACAGTTCTTGTAAATAATGAAAAAATTGAATGCAAATGTCGTGGTAAAATGCGACTTGATAAACAAATTCCCTTAGTAGGGGATTTTGTTTTCATAGATAAAAATAATAAGACAATTGAAGAAATTTTTCCAAGACAAAATGAAATATTAAGACCACATGTTGCTAATATAACAAAAGGAATAATTGTAACAAGTTGTAAAAATCCTGATTTTAGTACTAATTTATTGGATAAATTAGTAGTAGAACTTGAAATAAATCATATTAAACCAATTATATTAATAACAAAAAAAGATTTGGTTGATAATGAAGATTTTAAATTAATAAAAAATAATTTAAGTTATTATGAATCTATTGGATATAAAGTTTTATATAATACTGAAATAGATAAAATTAAAAAAGAATTGGAAAATAATATAAGTGTTTTTATGGGACAAACAGGTGCAGGTAAATCAACAATGCTTAATAAATTATTTAAAGATTTAAATTTAGAAACTGGTGAAGTATCTATAGCACTTGGTCGTGGTAAACATACAACAAGGCATGTTGAAATAATAATTAAAGATAAAATTAAAGTTTTAGATACTCCAGGATTTTCAGCTTTATCTTTTTTAGCATATACTAAAGAAAATGTAAGAGATGCTTTTATAGAGTTTAAAAAATATCCTTGTGAATACAAAGATTGCTTTCATTTTAAAGAATCAGAATGTAATGTAAAAAAGGCGGTTCTTGATAGTAAAATATTAAAAAGTAGATTAGATAATTATGTAAGTTTTATTCAAGAATTTGAAAGTAAGAGGTGGTAATATGAAAATAGGTGCATCATTTTTAGGAAGTAAAAATATTCCTAAAGTTCTTGAAAAATTAAATGTTACAGACGTAGATTTTATTCATGTAGATGTAATGGATGGTAAATATGTAAAAAAGAAAACAATGTCTATAAGTGATTTATCATGTATTACTAATTTTACAAGAAAAAGATTAGATGTTCATTTAATGGTTGAAAAGCCTTTAAAATATTTACAAACTTTAGTAACTTTAAATGTTGAATACATCAATATTCACCTTAATATTAAGGAAGATATAGATAAAGTAATTGATAAATATAAAAAATATGGAATTAAGGTGGGAATTGCAATTAATCCAGATCAAGACATAGAAAGCGTGTATCCATATTTTGATAAAATTGATTTAATTTTAATCATGAGTGTTGTTCCAGGTCTTCCTGGACAAGAGTTTATTCCTGAAACAGTAAATAAAGTTAAGAAATTAAAAGCATATTTAAAAAAGCAAAATAAAAAAATTCTTATTAATGTTGATGGAGGAATAAATTTCTTAAATGCTAAAGATTTAAAAAATGCCGATATATTAGTTTCGGGGTCTACTATTTTAAATTCTGATGATTATCAAGAGGCTATTACTAAATTACGTAAATGTGCTAATTAGTTTTTAACTTTTATTTAAAATTAATTTACGTATCAAATTTATTTTGACTTTTGTGACTATTTGTGTTATTATTAGTATGTAAGCAAGTCGTCTTGCATATAATAAAAAAAGGAACACTTAATTTCGCATGTTGAGTGTTGCCATAATATAATTTTATGTTTTCACCTAACACATTGTTTGATTTGTTAGGTGATTTTCATTTTATATTAATACTACAAAAAGTAGTATAATTAAAAGGAAGTTTAGAATAATCAAAGACGCAATTAAGAAATCTTTCTTATTCATCACAATCGCCCCCTTTCTTTTAAAGATAAGGTATGGCAATTAATCACCCAACTAATTAAGTGTTCATATATATAGTATCATATTTGAAATTTATAATCAAGTTGATATGTAACATTTTTGTAAAATGTTAAGAAATATTTTAGGAATATACTCATATTATTTAATCTCTAAATATAAATTTTAAAAAGTTATAATATGCTGATAAGGTTAATTATATATTTTCAAACTTGCTTTTATTTATTAATTATAATATAATACTTATGAAGGACGTGATATTTTGACGTTATTTGAAAGTTTAAAAGAAATGCCTAAAGTTGATATGCATATTGACTTTTTAGGATCTATTCCTATTGATACCATTCAAAAATTAACTAAAGATAATACTACAAGAGAAGAATTAGAAGATATTGTTGATTTTGAAAGTTTAAAAGATTATAACAATGTTAAAAAGTTAACTAGAAGTTTATTAAATAGTTATAATAATATAGAAATTGCTTTAATAGATTTAATTAATAAATTAAAAAGTGATAATATTTTATATGGAGAATTATTTATTAATTTACATACTTTTTTAGGTAATTTAGGAAAAGAAAAAGTATTAGAAATATGTTTAAATACTATAAAGAATGAAAAAATTAATTTAAATATTGTGTTAGAAATAGATTCTAATATATCTAAAGAAGATATGTATAATACTCTTAATATATTATATAAATATTATAATAAAGGAATAAGTGGTGTATATTTTAAAAAGAATAAATTAGATAATTTTGAAACTTATAAAGCTTTATTTGATAAGTTTGTTAAAGATGATATAAAATATACTATTGTTTTAGATAGTAAAATAACTTCTCAAGATAAAGATATTTTTGCTAATGCATATAAAATAATTTATAATGTAATGATTAAACCAGATGATATTTTATTAGAGATAGTTAAAGAAAACAATATTATTTTAGAATTTCCTATAACTTATCAAAATTATTTTAATATTTATGATTCTTTAGAAAATCATTTTGTTTATGATTTATTTAAAGATAATGTATTATTAACATTTACAACAATAGATATGACTTCACTTGATACAGATTTATTAAATGAATATTGTAAATTATTTAATGTATTTCCATTTAATTTACATGATTTAGTTGTTATAACATTAAATATATTAAATAATATTAATGTATCTGATGAGTTAAAAAATATGCTTATAGATGAATTTAAAGAAAAAGCTAATGATTTACTTTAGTTTTTTCTTTTAAAATAATTGATTTTTATTATAGAATGAGATAAAATATATAAGGATAAGGAGTAGTAGTATGGATAATTTAAGATTAGTTGTAATGGAAAATTGTAAGGAATTAGGTGAAAAAGTTAACATTCATTTAAAAGAATTAATGGGTGAAACAGAAGATTTAATAATTCCTGTTGAAGAAGTCAAATTTAATAATGGAGAAGGAAAAGTTGTAATAAAAGAAAGTGTTAGAAAAAAAGATTTATTTATTTTAACAGATCCTATGAATCATTCAATAACTTATAAAATGTATAATTATATTAATCATAAAAGTCCTGATGATCATTATGTAGATGTAATTAGAACTTTATGTGCTATTAGAAATAATGCTGAAAGAGTAAATTTAGTAATGCCATTTTTATATGCATCACGTCAACATAAAAGAGATGGAAGAGAGTCCCTTGACTGTGCAGTAGCACTTCAAGAATTTATTCATCAAGGTGTAAAAAACATAATTACTTTTGATGTACATGATTCTAATGTTCAAAATGCTATACCATCTTCATCATTTGATAATTTTTATCCAACTAATATAATACTTGAAAAATTTGTAACCACAGAAGATGTAACAAAAGATAATTTACTTGCTGTATCACCTGATAATGGAGCTTTAAAAAGGACAAGATTCTATGCTAATATGTTAGGATGTGAACTTGGAGGACATTTTGAAAAACATCGTGATTTATATCATGTAGTGGATGGTAAAAATCCTATTCTTGAACATGAATATATAGGAAAAGATGTAGCTGGTAAAGATATTATTATAGTTGATGATATGATTGCCAGTGGAGAATCAATGTTAGATGTTGCACGTGAATTAAAAAATAGAGGTGCTAAAAGAATTTATATGTTTTCAGCTTATGTAATGTTTACAAAAGGAATAGAAGTATTTGAAAAAGCTTATAAAGAAGGATTATTTACCAAGATATTTACAACTAACTTATCGTATATATTAGATGAAGCCAAAGATAAAGAATGGTTAGAGATAGGTGATTGTTCAGAGTATTTAGCTAAGATAATATATACATTCCATATAGGAGGATCAGTTTCTCCAATATTATCTGCAACAAGTAAAGTATTAGAAGATTTTGCAAAAAATTAGGGGGGGATTATATGTTTGAGGTATTATACACAATAAAGCAAATTATTAACAGAAGAACATTATGTTCATACAATATAACAATGGAAGAATTTAATAAATTAGACCCAGAAGTGCAACAAATGATTTTACAAGATTTTTGGAATAAAAGAAATCCAGAAGAAGAAAAAGTAAAAAAATTAAATTTTATAAAAAAGAAATATTGATTTACAATATTTTTTTTTATAATTATTTTAAAAAATTAAAATGATATTGTGTTTCTTTTTTTTTACCATTGTTCATATAATTATCTGGAGGATTTATGAATAAAGGACTAAGTGATATAGAAGTAATAGAATTTAGAAAAAAATATGGAACTAATGAAATAATAAGTAAAAAACAAAATAGTTTTATAAATTTATTAATAGAATCATTTGGAGATCCAATGATTAAAATTCTTTTAGTTGCTTTAGCAATTAAGATTGTTTTTTTATTTAAAGATTTTGATTTTTTTGAAACACTTGGAATAATAATTGCTATTTTATTATCAACTTTTATATCATCTATATCAGAGTATGGAAGTAATAAAGCATTTGAAAAATTAGAAAGTGTTAATGATAATATTAAAATTAAAGTTTTAAGAAACAATGTTATTAAAGAAATATTTATAAATGATATAGTTGTAAATGATATTATAATACTTGAATCAGGTGATAAAATAGGTGCAGATGGGATACTAATTGAAGGAGAATTAAGTGTTGATGAATCTATTTTAAATGGCGAGAGTAAAGAATCTAAAAAGAATATTTATAAGAATAATAAATTATATCGAGGAACAACTGTCTACTTTGGATATGGTAAAATGAAAGTAATGAGTGTTGGTAACAATACTATGTATGGTAAAATAGCAATGGGATTACACAATAAAGAGCCAATTAGTCCTTTAAAGAGTAGATTAATAGATTTAGCTAAAGTAATAAGTAGAATAGGTTATATAGGAGCTTTTTTAGTTACTATTGCTTATTTATTTTCTAAAATAGTCATTAGTAATCATTATGATATTAATTTAATTAAGAATACAATTTGTAACATTCCTCTTATGATTAATTATTTAATATATGCTTTAACTTTAAGTGTTACGATAATAGTTGTTGCTGTTCCAGAAGGACTTCCTATGATGATAACTTTGGTACTTTCTAGTAATATGAAGAAAATGTTAAAAGATAAAGTATTAGTTAGAAAATTAGTAGGAATAGAGACTGCTGGTAATATTAATATATTACTAACTGATAAAACAGGAACTATTACGAAAGGAAAACTAGAAGTAATAGATGTTTTAACAAGTAATTTTAAATCTTTAAATAAGCAAGAAATAATCAACAATAACTTATTTTGCAATTCTATTGTTTACAACAATGATAGTTTTTTTAGTGATAATGATATACTTGGTGGTAATATAACTGATCAAGCAATACTAAGATTTATTGGAAATCATAAAAAAAATAAAGATGTTAAAAATAAAATTCACTTTAATAGTAAAATAAAATATAGTATTATAACTATTGATAATATAACTTATTATAAAGGAGCATTAGAAGTATTACTTCCTAAATGTAATAAAATTTATATTAATAATAAAGGAATTAGAGTTATAACTTTAACGTATAAAAAAAATAATAACTATGTATTATTAGGTTTTATTTATTTAAAAGATGAAATAAGAGATGAGGCATATACTGGAATAGATTTAATTAAAAAAGCTGGTATTGATATTATTATGATAACTGGAGACTCAAAAGAAACAGCTTATAATATTGCAAGTGAAGTAGGAATTATTAATAATAAAAATGATTTAGTCATTGATAGTTTAGAATTAAATAAGTTAAGCGATAAAGAGTTAAAGAATAAAATAAAAAATATTAAAGTAATATCAAGGGCTCTTCCTGAAGATAAAAGCCGGTTAGTAAAAGTAATTGAAGATATGAATTTAGTTGTTGGAATGACAGGAGATGGTGTAAATGATGCACCAGCTTTAAAACAATCTAATGTTGGATTTGCTATGGGTTCAGGAACAGAAGTTGCTAAAGAAGCAAGTGATATTATAATACTTGATGATAATATATTATCTATTTCTAAAGCAATTCTTTATGGTAGGACAATATTTAAAAGTATAAGAAAATTTATTATTTATCAATTAAGTGTTAATATGTGTGCTTTAATATTATCAATAATTGGTCCTTTTATTGGTTTTTCATCTCCAATTACAATAGTTCAAATGTTATGGCTTAATATGATAATGGATACATTTTCGGCAATTGCTTTTTCTTATGAACCAGCACTCTTAGAATATATGGAAGAACCGCCAAAAAATAAAAATGAAAAAATAATGAATAGTTATATGTATAATGAAATAATAATAACATCTTTGTATTCATCAATAATGTGTATTTTATTTTTAAAATTACCTATTATTAAAACAATATTTAGAATAGGTGAGAATAATAAATATTTAATGACAGCTTATTTTGCTTTATTTATCTTTTTAGGTATATTTAATTCTTTTAATGCTAGAACATATCGTATAAATATTTTTTCTAATATATTTAAAAATAAAGTATTTATGATAATAATAACTTTTATAATTATAGTTCAAATATATTTAATTTATTATGGAGGAGATATATTTAGAACATATGGTTTAACATCTTTAGAATTATTTATTATAATTCTTTTATCAAGTTCTATAATAATAGTAGATATAATAAGAAAATCATTATTAAAAAAATTGAATTTAAAATAAAATATATAATAAATTATTTAAAAAATTTTAATTTTATGATATTATTAGTATAGATATGAGGTGAGTAAAATATGAATAAAAAAGGTTTTACATTAGCTGAATTGTTAGCTGTTATTGTTGTACTTGCTATAGTTTCTACGTTGGCTGTTATTTCTGTTAATAGAGTTGTTGAAAGTGGTAAAAAAGGAGTATATCAAAATCTAGAAACTTCCCTTAAGGGAGGAACAGAAAATTATTTTATAGCTAATACATCTCACTTACCAGCTGTAAATGGTAACAAAAGTATTACTTATACAGAATTATTAAAAGGTAATTATATTGATGAATTTGAAGATCCAAAAGGAGGGGATTGTAGTTCTAGTTACGTTATTGTTTCAAGAACTATGGATAAAGGTGTTAATTTTACTTTAAATTATAAATCATGTGTTATTTGTAAAGATAATGCTGGAAATATACATTATAAAACTGAAGGATGTTAAAAGGACTAGGTTACTAGTCCTTTAATATTATATCTTGTATTTCTTTTAAATTTTTTAAAATAGATTTATTTGATAAATATTTAACTTCATCATTTTTATATCTTGGAATAAAATGCATATGAAAATGTTTTATTTCTTGAGCAATTCCAAAGTTAGTGGTAAGTGATAATCCATCACAATTTAATTTTTTCTTATATACTTCATATATGTGTTTATAACATTCTTCCATATAATTAAGTAGTTCTCTTGGAACATCAAACATTGTATCAAAGTGTTCTTTTGGAACAATTAAGGTATCTCCATTTGTTGTTGGATTAATATCTAAAAATACCATTATTTTATCATCTTCAAATATTATTTCTGAAGGTATTTCTTTTTTTATTATTTTACAAAATAAACAATCGTCCATTATTTTAAATACTCCTTTAATGGTTTAATTTTATATGTTAATTCAGGCATTTCACTTGTTAAAACGAAACCACTTCTTGAATTAATTACATCTGGTATACGATTAACTATTGTTGCACATGTAAGTTCAACTGTTGCAGGTCTTTCAACTATAACAGTAGTATTTGGTTCTCCAACTATTGTCCAAACATTTTTATCATAATCTTCTTTAGAATAAACTTTTCCAATACATTCTGAAGTAATTGTAATTCCTTCATTAGTTTCAGTTGTTACAACGGCACTCATACCAGTTGCATCTCCAGCTTTAACAGTAGTTCCAAGAGTTTCTGAATAAATATCTTCTTTATAGGTAGTAGGTATTGTTTTTTGAGTTTGTCTTTTCAAAGTTAAACCTAATTTATCAATTAACCATCCATTTACATTCCACATATAACTTGGTAAATATTTACCTGATTCTATAATTTTATTTCTTTCTTCATCACTTATTTTATCAACACTTGCAACTTCTTTATCAAATTCATCAAGTGTTAAACCAGCTCCATGTGCTTTAGCAAGAGCTATACCATAATCTTCGACATTATAACTACTACTTCCTTTAATTTCAGTTATTTTAAAAGTTGAACCTCCAATTATACTAATTAAATTACCCCAGTAAACATCTTGATAACCAGATCCTGTAATAGTACAATTATTTTGTTTTGCAAGTTCATCAATTTCTTTTGTTAATTTTGGATTAGAGTTATAAGAATCAAATGCTTCTTCACATGTTGTAATAGCATTTACACCATTTCTAGCACATATTTTTAAAACATCACCAACATCACTTAATAAACTCATAGTAGTTACAATAGCAATATCAGGTTTTAATTCTTTTAATTTGGTATCTAATTTATTAATATTAGAAATTATAATATTTGAATTAACCTCATTAAAAACATCATGAACACTTTTTCCAATGATGCTTTCATTAATATCAAAAGCACCTACTAAATTGCATCCCTTCTCAAGTAAATATCGCATTGTATAACGACTCATTTTTCCTGTTCCAATTTGAACAACATTAATATCTTTCATATTTTTCCTCCTAAGATAATTATAAAATAATAAATTATAAAAAACAATATATTTCTTAATTAAAGAATATATTATGTCATAGTAATAAATACAATTATTCAATTAAATATTTCTAAAGATTAGTGCTAAATATTTTTTTGATTAAAGTAAATTAATTTTAAAATATAAGATATATTGAAAAGAAGTAAGAACAAATCAGTTCTTACTTCTTTAATTTATCATTTAAATAATTAAAATAATCAAATCTTATAGCTAAATTAGAATAATAAATTTTCTTTTCAACTATATCATTTATTTTTAATATTTCATCTTTGGAATAAACCTTATCAGTATAATAAGTAATAGAACTATTAGATGCATCATAGAAAGCATATTCATTTTTCCAAGATGAATCAGCAAATACTGCTAAACTATTATAATCATTTGAGAATAAATCATATCCAACATAATATCTAGAATCATAATTTAAATTAAATAAATTAGCTATAGTTGGGGTTAAATTAACATAACTTGTATATTGACTATAAGTTGTTGCTTCTATATCATTAGACCAAATAACAAATGGAACTCTTTCTAATTCATATTTTTCTTTAGTAGAATAGGGGATAGCAGGTTCTAAAAGTGTTTGAGATATTCCATATGGATAATGATCTCCAAATAAAACAATTACGGTATTATCCAGTTTTCCCTGTTTTTCTAAACCATCAAGTAATATTCCTAATCCATTATCTAATACTTTTAATTTAGACATATATCTTTTGACTTTCATATCTAAATTATCATATTTACTATCTTCTAATAAATTTAAATACTTATTACCATATAAACTATCTCCATATGGTTGATGTGATGTAACGGTAGTTAACCAAGTCATGAATTTATCATTTTTACTATAATTATTTAATATTTTAACAACTTCTTTCATAAAGTCTTCATCGCTAGCCCATTGTTCATCTTTTAAATTATAAGGTATTTTTAAATCATCAACATCATAATATTTTTCACTACCTAAGTTGGTATGAATTTTTCTTCTTTGATAAAATTGCTCAGTATAGTCATGCATAGAAAATGCATTGTAACCTTTATTTTTAAATAAGTTAAAGATACTTTCTGGATATATATTATCACTATAAGTATTAGCAGTACACTCGCTATAAATTGAATACAAGCCAATCATTCCACTTAATTCATTATTTCCTGTTGAACAAGAATTTCTAGGAGAATAATTGTTTTTAAAATAAAAACCATTATTTAATAATTTATAAAAATTAGGATATAATTCTTTATTTATATAAATATCATTGACAGATTCCATCATAATAACAATTAAATTTTTATCTTCAAATAAACCAGTATAACTATTTTTATCTTCTATTTTATTATTTATAAAGTAATTATGTAAATCTTTTAAAACAATATCTTCTTCTTCATTCATTAATTTAATCCAATTTTCATCATTTATTTCTTTATTAGATTGATTATATTTATAATCAATCTCTTTTATTTCTTTAGCTTCTTTAATAAATAAACTTTTAAAATCTAATAAAATATAAACAGTTGGTCCAAATTGTTTCATTACAATTGTTGGATTAGATGGATATTTAAACAATTCTTTATTTGTTTTAACTTGTAATTCATTTTGT
>CAMVLU010000006.1 GCA_947168405.1 uncultured Clostridia bacterium | reverse complement strand
AGAAAAAAAAAACCAAATATAAATTTAACAATAAGATTACATCCAGATAAAATAAAAAATTATAATGAAAAAACAATTAATTATTTAGAAAATTTAATTATAAATAACAAAAAAATTATAGGAATAGGAGAAATAGGACTTGATTATTATCATAATAAAGAGAATATTGAAGAGCAAAAAGAATTATTTATTAAACAATTAGAACTTGCTAAAAAATTAAATTTACCTGTTGTAATTCATTCAAGAGATGCATTTCAAGATACTTATGATATTTTAAAGCAATATAAATTAAAAACAACTATTCATTGTTTTACAGGTTCTCTTGAAACAGCTAAATTATACATAAAAGAAGGATATTTACTAGGAATAGGTGGAGTATTAACATTTAAAAATACTAATTTAAGAGATACTTTAAAAAGTATTCCAATAGATAATATAATACTTGAAACAGATAGTCCATATCTTTCTCCAATGCCTTATCGTGGAGAACTAAATGAACCTAAAAATATAGATATTATAGCTGATACTATTTGTAATATAAAAAATATTACTAAAGAAGAACTAATAAAACAAACAAATGAGAATATAATAAAACAATATGAAAGAATCTAGAAATAGGTTCTTTTTTGTATAAAAATTTGATTTATTTAAGCTTAAATGAAATGTAAAAGTTGTTTGAATTGTTTTATATATTACTTTGTAGTATAATTTATTTTCAGGAGGTTTTATGGAAGAAATATTAAAAAGAGATGCTAATAGTATTTTAGAAAAATTTAATAAAGAGAGAGATGAATCTAAAAAAAGACAATATGCATATGACTATATGGGAATAAATGATATGTTATCAAGATTCTTTTTTGATAATAATTTGAATATATCAAATGATATTTATTCTTCATTTATTTATAAACAAGTAAAAGATGATGAAGAAAAAGAATATATTACTAAACAAATATATAGTAATTTATCTAAATTAGAAACTATATATAGTAATTTTTTAGAGGTATTTAAACATATAGATTATTCTAAAATAATTACTAAAGAAGAAAAATTAGAATTTGATTTAAATATATTAAAAGATTTCTTTAAAAGTATAAATTTAGATAATGAATTATCAAATATATTAAAGAATAATAGATTATTTTTCTTTGATAGAAATAATGTTGCTAGTTCTGTAACTTTAAAATCTATTGATAAACAATATGTATTTTTAACAAAAGATAATAACTTTTCAGGTATGAAAATGTTTAGTCATGAAATGGGACATATACATGCATCTAATATTACTAAAGATATAGAAGTAAAAGATAATAATTTCTTAAATGAATTTATGTCTATTATGTTTGAAAATTTATTTTTAAATTATATTAAAGATATTAATAGTCAAATAGGTTTTGAAGAAAATCTTCAAAATTTAATGGGAATATACATGATTGTAAGTCAAGCTCATAATCAAATAATATTAATGCAAAGTATAAATGATATATTTATTAAAATGGAATTAAATCCAATTTATCAAGAATTATATAATAATATTAATAGAAGAAAAATAGATAATAAAAGTAATTCGTTAAAATTACAATATTATGCATTAGGATCTTTATTATCATTAACATTTATAAAAAATAATATTAATTTAAAACAAATAAATAATTTTTATAAAGATAATATTAATAATAATTTAAATTATATTATAAATTATATATCTATTTCAGATTTAAATGAATATGTATTAGATTCATTTAATAGGGATAAGGTAAAGATGGGATAGTTGATTTCTGACATCTGAATATATAAAATAACTAAAGGTTGATTAAAGTGGATATATAAAGAATATTTCCACTTTTTTTAATTAAATCAATAAATATTATAAAAAAATAAAAATTATATTGTTATTTTTATAAACGCTTGATAAAATATATATATAATATAAAAATAATAGAGGAGTATAATATGGCATATGTAGAATTTAAAAATGTATGTAAAACATATCAAGTTGGAGAAGTTTTGACAAAAGCTATTGATAATGTATCTTTTGAAATTGAGAAAGGAGAATTAGTAACTATTGTTGGTCCATCAGGATCTGGTAAATCTACATGTTTAAATATATTGGGTGGTATGGATAATGTTACTAGTGGTATGGTTATTTCAAATGATATGGAAATATCTAATTTTAATGATAAAAAATTGATTTCATATCGAAAAAATCATATTGGTTTTGTTTTTCAATTTTATAATTTAATTCAAAATTTAACGGTTATGGAAAATTTGGAATTAGCTGCTAGTAGAACAAAAGAAAAAAAAGATTTAAATAAACTATTAGATCAAGTTGGACTTTTAAATAAAAAAAATAATTTTCCATCACAACTATCTGGAGGAGAACAACAAAGAGTATCAATTGCAAGAGCATTAGCAAAATCTCCGACTTTACTTTTATGTGATGAACCAACTGGTGCATTAGATTATGAGAGTAGTAAACAAGTATTAAAACTTATCGAGGAAACTAATAAAATATATGGTGTAACAACAATTATAATTACCCATAATGAAGCCATAACTCCTTTTTCTGATAAAATAATTAAGTTTAAGAGTGGAAAGGTAGTCAGTATAGAGAAGAATAAAAAGAAAGTATCTATAGATGACTTGGAATGGTAAAATGAATAGGTTAATTACATTAAGTTTTAGAAAAGTAAAAAAATCATATAAAAGGTTTTTCTC
Source organism: uncultured Clostridia bacterium (assembly GCA_947168405.1). Classification (GTDB taxonomy): domain Bacteria; phylum Bacillota_I; class Bacilli_A; order RF39; family UBA660; genus RUG591. The sequence continues at coordinate 32,723 of CAMVLU010000006.1, read as the reverse complement.
GCTTGTTATACTTAGTTTATTGGGTGTATCATTCTTTATTGGAATGAAAGTATCAATGCCAAATTTAATTACATCATTAGATGATTATTATAAAAATAAAGATACATTTGATGTAGAAATAATCTCTAGTAATGGTCTTAATGAGATGGATATTGAAGCAATAAAAAAATTAAATAATAATATAAAAGTAATTGCTTTACATTCTAAAGATGTTCTTGTTAATTATATAAATAAAAATACAGATGTTATTAGAATAAGAGAAATTAATGATAATATTAATAAAATTAGTTTATTATATGGTAGAATGCCACTTAATTATAATGAAATACTTATAGATGAAAAATATATGTTAAATCCTGGTGCAAAATTAGGAGATGAACTAGAATTATTATTAGATGAAGAAGATGGAGAATTAAAAACAAAAAAACTTAAAATAGTTGGTATAATTAATAGTCCATTATACCTAGCTACTAATGAAGGAAGTTTAAATAGAGGTAATACCTTAATTGGTAATGGTGAAATTAAATATTATGTATATGCATTAAAAGACTTATTTAATATGGATTATTATACTGAAATATATGTTGATAATAAAGATTCTGATTTAGATTTAACTAACTCCGATATATATAATCAAAAAACAGATGAAATAATCAATTTAATTGATTCTATTAAAGATGAAAGAATTAAATATCGATATGAAGAATTAAGAAATATTGCTCTTAATAAAATTAAAAAAGAAGAAGATAGAGTTAATAAAGAAATAAATGATTCTAAAACAAAATTAAATGAAATTAAATTGCAAATAGATAATGTTAAAACAGAATTAGATAAGAAAAAAATGGAGCTTGATAATGCTAATAATGAGCTTAAAAATAAAGAAAAGGAAATTAAAGAGACTAGCATAAAAATACAAAATGGTGAAAATGAATTAGAAGAACAAAAGAAAAAATTAGATAATGCCAAAAAAAGTATTAATAATTATGATAATGTGCTAGAAGTTGCTAAAAAAAATAAAAATGAAACTTTAACTAAAGATGATATTATTTCAATATTACCTGATGATAATGAAAAAGAAAAAAATATTAAAAATATTGAAATGGCTGCTCAAATGGGAGTTGATTTATCAAGTTTAGGTAACATAAAAAAACAAATTATTGAACTAGGTATTGATCAAGATGGAAGTATGGTATCAAAACTTAGTGCATTAGAAAAAAACTTAGATATTGTTTTAGAGATTGATAATGGTTATACATTATATAATGCTAAAACTAAAGAATTAAGTCAATATAAAAATGATTTAGATAAAGTAAAAATATTATATAATGAATATTTAATAAAATATAATAATGGCAATATAAAATATGAAAATGCTTTACAAGAATATAGTGAAGAAATAAAGCGTTTTAATACTGCATTTCAGGAATTATTTGAAAAAGAACAAAGTGCAAAACTTGAATTTGAAAAAGCAAGAAGAGAAGTTGATGAAACAATAGTACCAGGAACTTGGTTAATACATAATAGATTAAATAATACTGATTACACTGGTTTTATAGATAGTATTGAAAGTTTAAAAAAATTATCATTTATATTTCCTATAATATTCTTTGTTGTATCAATATTTATTAGTTTATTATCAATGGCAAGAATGGGTATTGAAGATAAAAGTGAAATGGGAACTTTAAAAGCATTTGGTTTTTCTAAAAAAGAAATATTAATGCAATATATTATTTATTCACTTTCAGCTACATTATTAGGTAGTTTTATTGGTGTTATTCTTGGTGTTTATGTATTTCCAAGAATTATATTTAGTGTTTATGCTAACTTGTATGCTATTCCAAAAATGGTATATGCTAATTATACATGGGTTGTAATATTAGGAGTTTTAATATCTATTGTATGTATAGTTGGTTCTACAATAATAGTAATAAGTGGAATATTAAAAGAGTCTACAATAAAATTATTAAGACCAATTGCACCACAAATTGGTAAAAAAATATTATTAGAGAAAATTCCATTTTTATGGAATAAAATATCTTTTGAAAATAAAATAACCTTAAGAAATATTTTTAGATATAAAAGAAGAATTATAATGACACTTGTTGGTATCGTTAGTTGTACGATGATACTAGTATCAGCATTTTTAATAAGAGATTCAATTACAACTGTTTTAGATAAACAATTTAAGGATATATTTATTTATGATTCTATGGTATATTTAGATGGTAAAAAATTGTCTTATGAATTGGATGATATATTTACTGATAAACATATAAATAAAATAATGTATGCAGATTTGGAAAGAGTTAAAATAGAAGATACATCTGTTAATTTACTTGCTTTAGATAATATGGATAATTTAGATAATATTATAAAAATTAAAAATGGTAATAGAAAAATTAATATTAATAACGATGGTGTAGTTATAACTTCTAAATTAGCTAAAATGTATAATATTAAAGTAAATGATATTATAACTATCAAAATGACTGATAATAATTCTAGTAAGTTAAAAGTAGTAGATATAGCTGAAAATTATATAGGAAATTATATTTATATTACCAAAGATTTATATCAAGAAAATATAGGATTATATAAATTAAATATTGCATATCTTAAATTAGACAATACTGAAAATGAAGAAATTGTTATTAAAAATTTATTAAATAATAATAAAAATATTTTGAGTTATTTATCTATTAAAAGTAGTATATCTATGGTTAAAAATATGTTTGTATCACTAGATAAAGTGGTTTTAATAGTAGTAATATTCTCTTTACTATTATCTATAGTAATTTTATATAATTTAGCTTATATAATTATAAGTGAAAGACAACGTGAAATAGCAACATTAAAAGTATTAGGTTTTGATGATGAAGAAGTTGATATGTATTTATTAAGAGAACAAATGATAATAGTAGTAATTGGTATTATAATAGGAATGATAATAGGTATATTTTATTCATTAATGTTAGTAGATACTTTAGAAATTAATATGGTACAATTTAATAAAGATTTATTATTTAGAAATTATATAATATGCATATGCTTAATGTTAGTATTTGCAACAATAGTTGGTCAGTTAATTCATTTTAGATTAAAAAAAATAAAGATGGTTGAATCTTTAAAAAGTGTAGAATAGGTGATTTATGAATAAAAGAATTAGTTATGTTACATTAATAAGTGATATTTATATATTGTTAGTTTTTTCAAATATAGTATATGGCATATTTTTTGGTTTTGAAAGAATAGGTAATTCTAGTTTTACAATTCTTAATATTAATAAAACTACTGCAATTATAATATCAATAATTGAGATAATATTTGATTTAATTGTTGCATATTTACTACATAAATGTAATTATATAAAAGTTCGTATTATATTAATTATATTATGTATATTAAATATAATATATCGTATCATAAATCTTTTACATATGATTAATCCTTTAACACTACTTATGATTTTCATAAATATAGTATTATTTATTATATTATTACTTTATAAAAAAAATTAAAAGTATGTTCTTTTATCTCTGCGATAGTCAATTAAAAAATAGAATTGATTTAAGCCAGTGTTTATAAGGGTTTGCGAGGCATCGGAATTGCTAAAATAATTTTAGGTACAATTTAGGTACAAAAAAATTGATTTTAGAATAGTTCATTGAAGAAAAGTGGCAAAAATCTTCAATGGATTTTTTAACAGTGATACGGACAATATAGATTTTATCCGTATGATTGTATTGCTATTATACCGCAAGCGGTAGGATATGTTTAGTATAAGATCATGATATAATACATTATGAGGAGATGAATTATGGAAAAGAAAGAAGAAATAATAAGTAATAAAATAAAATGTAAAAAATGTGGAGATGTCATAGAATCAAAAAGTACTAATGATTTAAAAAGATGTTCTTGTGGTGCTGTTGCTGTTGATGGTGGGAAAGAATATTTAAAAAGACTTGGCAATGAAAAAGATTATGAAGAATTATCTATAAAAGTAAAAAAATAATAGTAAAAAATTTACATCTGTATAAAAAAATTTAATAAAATGTTGACTTTTTCAACATTTTTGCATATAATAATAATGAATTTATACGTTGGGGTGATGTATATGAAGGAGTTAAATTATAAAAAAATAGGAGAAAGACTAAGAAAACTAAGAAAATATATGGGACTTACACAAGAACAAGTCGCTGAAATATTAAGTGTAGGTAGAGATGCGATATTAAGAATTGAAAAAGGGGATCGCAAAATTGATTTACAAGAATTAATGAATTTTTCAAAATTATATAATATAAGCATGGATGAATTAACTATGGAAGAACATACTATAAATAGTAGTGATGTTGCTTTTGCAAGGGGTTTTAATGAATTAAGTGAAAAGGATAAAAAAGAGATTATTAGTTTAATCGAATATAAAAATATTTTAAAGTCACAAAATAAGGATGACTAATATGACACCAGAAGAATTAGCCAAAAATGAATTAGAAAAATTAAGAAAAAGTGGCGAATTAACTTTTCCAATAGATCCATTTAAAATCCTCCACGATGCTGGTATATATGTTGTATTAAAAGATTTTGAAAACTTAGACGGTATTATCATTAATGATGAAGATAATTGTACGATTGTAGGAATTAATTCAAATAACGGTTGGCAAAGACAAAGATTTACTGCGGCTCATGAATACTGTCACTTTATAAAAGATTTGAACAAAGAAATAGGGACAACTGATTATATAGAGTGTTTAAAGAAGTCAAATAAAAAAATTGAAAAATATGCAAATGACTTTGCTGGTTATTTGCTTATGCCTACTGATGAATTAAAACTTGTATGTGAACAATATAAAAACAAGGATGGATTTATTGATTTTGACAGTATTACAATTATAGCTGAATATTTTGGCGTCAGTTTTTATTCTTGCTTGAATAGAATTGCTTATGGGCTAAACTTAATAGATGGAGATATATCTTCTGAATCATTAAGACAAAGAATGAGTGAGTATGGTGTATCAGCAAAAAGACAAGAACTAATAGAAAATAAGATTGATAGCACATTATTATCTAATGTTGTAAGTTCAATGAGTTTTGTTATGGCTGATACTAATAAATACACGGGCCAAAAGTTTTTACAAAACTATATTTATAATGATAATAAACTTGAGGGTGTAGTAATTGATAGAAAACAACTAAACTATATATTAGCAGATTTAAATTTTAATGGTGTTGATAGTCAATTTTTTGAAAATGATAGAGAAGAAATAGTGATGACACTTGGTAATTTGGAATTGCAACAATATGTAATAAATACAAAAGATGACATTTCATTAAGAAATTGTGGTCAATTACATTCATTATTATTTAAATATGTTCCATATCCTGATGATAATGGAAAATTTAGAGATGGTACAGCATTATTAAAAAGAGGAACTATACAACCAGTTCCATATTATGAAATAAATGATAGAATTAATGAACTTGATAAAGAATTACAGTTTTTTATGAAAAATATAGATCAATATGAAATAGGAAAGTATATTGAACAAGTTGCATATTTTACATATAAATTTATTGTAATTCATCCGTTTAGAGATGGTAATGGACGTATATCAAGAGCTATAATGAATTGGCTTTTGAGTAAGAAGAAAATACCACCAATTTATATTGATCAAAAATCTAGAAAAGAATACTATGATGCATTATCAAAAATAGATTTGAAAGAAGATCCAGTTCCATTTATTATGTTTATTGAAAAAAGAATAATTCATACAATGATTGAATTGCATAGATACTTATTTGTTGATGAAATAGACGAAGAAGAAATAAATAAGGAGGCTGAAGTTAATGGAAATTAATAAGTGGCCTAGAAATAATTATAAAGGTCCAGGTGGCGGATTATATAAGGGCCCAGGCGGAGGATTATATACAGGTCCAGGTGGTGGTGCCTACGCTGGACCAGGTGGAGGAATGTATAAAGGCCCAGGCGGAGGATTATATACAGGTCCGGGCGGTGGACTATATACAGGTCCAGGTGGCGGATTATATAAAGGCCCAGGTGGCGGATTATATACAGGTCCGGGTGGCGGATTATACACAGGTCCAGGTGGCGGATTATATACAGGTCCAAGTGGTGGGGCATATAATGGCCCAGGTGAACCATATATGAGTAATATTCCACCATGGCCAGTATTTGTTAAAGAATTAGAAAAAAGAGGCTATAAAAAAGAAGCAGATTTAATTAGAAAATATCATAAATGTGATTAAAAAAACAGCTTAGTCATCTTCTAAGCTATCTATAACAGAAACAACAGAGTCGAGGGCAGTACTAAACATATGTGAATATGTATTTAGTGTTTCCTCGATTTTTGTATGTCCTAAATATTTTGCAACTAATGTAACATTAGCACCATTGTTAATAAGTAATGAGGCACATGAAAGTCTAAAATCATGGATCCTGATAACTTTTAAACCAGCAAGTGTAGCTAGTTTAGTTCTTCTAAGATATATATTAGAATCAGCTATGGGTTTGGCATCAGAAACCACAAAAAAATCATCATTAAATCCATAATAGTCTTTTTTATCCTGTTCATAGAGCATTTTAAGGTCATTTAACAAGACTTTAGTAATAGGAACTATTCTTCTACTATCTCTTGTCTTAGTATCTGAAAATTCGAATTTAACACGGTTATTTCTCTGTGTTATTTTTTTATTAACAGATAATACTTTTTTATCAAAGTAAATATCTTTCCAAGTAAGGCCTTTTAATTCTCCTTTACGTAGTCCACAGTAATATAATATTTCAAATACACATTTCCATCTTAGATCTTCTTCATTAGAAATATCCTCATCAGTACATTTTCTAATCATACAATTCCTCCAATTCCTTGTATTAATCACTTAAAATTAAAAATTAGTCAAGAATATTGATACAATTCGGTAATTTCTGGTACGAATTAGTCGTAAAATATCAAAATTTGTCGAATTGTATGGTATAATGTTATATGAGAGATATCTTGGGAGGAATTGTTATGATTGATAATTTAATGTATATGATGCAGTCTACAACAGTTGAACAACTTAAGGCAGAGATAGATAAAAATACATTTGTTGATAAAAACTTAAAAGATTTTAATAAAGTAAAAGAAGTTATAGATAATTTACTTGAATTAAATAGGACTAATGTAGATGATTCAGTTAAGTATGCCTTTCTTCTTTACTGTATGTATAAAATAAAAGGTGGTAAGTAATATGAATGAACAAGAATTAAAAAAGTTAGAAGATAAACTATGGGCAGCAGCTGATAAAATGAGAGGAGCTGTCTCAGTTTCAGATTATAAATTTATAGTATTAGGTTTAATATTTTTAAAATATATTTCTGATTCATTTGAAGAAAAGTATAAAGAACTTGTAGATGAAGGTGCGGGATTAGAAGAAGAAAGAGATTGTTATACTGCTGAGAATATTTTCTATGTTCCTAAAAATGCTAGATGGGAATATTTGGTAGAACACTCTAAAGATAGTAACATAGGCGAGATTATAGATGATGCTTTAATTTTAATTGAAAAAGAAAATAATTCATTAAAAAATGTATTACCTAAAAACTATAACTCTCCAACTATGAGAAATGTTAATCTTGGAGAATTATTAGATCTATTTACTAATATTAAAGTTGGTACTAAAGAAGCTAAAGAAAAAGATTTACTTGGTAGAATATATGAATATTTCTTAGGACAATTTGCTAAGAACGAATTACAAAAAGGTGGAGAATTCTATACTCCTGCTTGCTTAGTTAGAACTATGGTTGAATGTATAGAACCATTTAAAGGAAAAGTATATGATCCTGCTTGTGGATCTGGTGGTATGTTTGTTCAATCTATGAAGTTTGTAGAGGAACATCAAGGTAATATTTATAATATTGGTATTTATGGACAAGAAAAGAATCCAACTACATGGAGACTTGCAAAGATGAACTTGGCTATACGTTCAATGTATGGTGATTTAGGTAAATATGCAGCTGATACATTCACTGAAGACTTACATAAAGATTTAAAGGCTGACTTTATTCTTGCTAATCCACCATTTAACTTAGAATGGGACAGAGATAAAGTTGAAAATGATCCTAGATGGAGATATGGTTTAGCACCTAAGAATAATGCTAACTATGCTTGGTTACAACACATGATATCTAAACTATCTCAAAATGGTAAGATGGCTTGTATACTAGCTAATGGATCTTTATCAGCTGGCTACGAGGAAGGTAAAATTAGACAAAAATTAATAGAAAATGATTTAGTAGATTGCATAATCGCTATGCCTACTAACTTATTCTATACTGTAACAGTTCCTTGTTCTATTTGGATTATAAATAGAAACAAGAAACAAAAAGGTAAAACTTTATTTATAAATGCTAATAATTTTGGAACGATGGTTACCAGAAGATTAAGAGAACTAATGAAATCAGATATTCAAGCAATTTCAGAAACATATCATGACTATCAAAACGGAGAAAATTATCAAGATAGTAAAGGTTTTTGTTATTCAGCTACAATAGAAGAAATAAAAGCAAATGATTATGTATTAACTCCAGGAAGGTATGTAGGAGTTGAAGATAATAGTGAAGATGATATTCCTTTTGAAGAAAAGATGAAGACTATTACTTCTGAATTATCATCACAATTCGAAGAGTCACATAGACTTGAAGAAGAAATAAAGAAAAAACTAAAAGCAATCGGTTATGATATTTAATCATACAGATTGTGATTTGTAAGAGAAAGGAGTTTAAATATGAATACTGTCAAATTAAAAGATATATCAATTAATAATAGAGGATATTATGGCATTGGTGCTTCAGCAGTTGATTATGATACTGATAAATATACTTATTTAAGAATTACAGATATAAACGATGATGGCTCGCTAAATAAAAATGGGTTGATGTCAGTAGATGATGAAAAAGCAAATCAGTATTTATTGCAAAAAAATGACATTGTATTTGCTAGAACTGGTGCTAGCACTGGTAGAAATTACTTTTATGATGGTGAAATTGAAAACATGGTATATGCTGGATTCCTTATTAAATTTTCATTAAATCCTGAATTAGTTAATCCAAGATATATTAAGTATTATTGCCTTTCTCAAAAATATAATGACTGGATTTTATCATCTTTGACTGGAAGTACAAGACCTAATATTAATGAAAAGCAACTTGCTGATATGCCTATTGAATTACCAGAAAGAGAATATCAAGATAAAGTAGTCGAAATTATGGATTCATTAACAGATAAGATTAAACTTAATAATGAGATAAATAATAATTTGTATGAAGAAGCAGTTGCCTTATATAAAGATAAGTTTAAAGGAATAGAACAAGGTGAAAAGACAATTGGAGAATATATACTACCTAAACGTGGTAAGAACTTATTAACTAGAGATGCTGTTGAAGGTGAGATACCAGTAGTTGCAGGAGGACTTGAACCATCAGCTTATCATAATCAAAGTAATACTAAATCACCAGTAATTACTATTTCTGCATCCGGAGCAAACGCTGGATATACTAATTTATGGAATATACCTGTATGGGCTTCTGATTGTTCATATATTGATGAATCGATTACTAAAAATGTTTATTTTTGGTATATTGTTTTAAAAACTAGACAAAACGAAATATTTGATGCACAAACTGGATCAGCTCAACCACATATTTACCCACAACATATTGCTGAAATACCTATTGATGTATTAAATGATGATGAAGTGGAAAGGTATAATACTTTAGTTGAACCATTATTTAAAATGATAGGAAATAATAAAACTGAGAATATAAAATTATCTCAATTAAGAGATGCATTATTACCAAAACTAATGAATGGTGAAATAGATTTAGATAATATAGAGATTTAATCATACAAATTGTGATTTCTATGGAAAGGAGTAAAAATGCTAAAAGATATTTTAATCTTTGTAAATAGTAATTTATTTGCGATTATAACAGCGATTATAGCAATTATAGCTTTACTCCAGACTCATAAGCAAATCAAAATTAGTAACAAACAATTCTTATTTGATAAAAGACTTAATAGGTATCTTTTAACAAAAGGATTATTAGAATTGTTTAAAGAGCATGAAAAATTGTTAGATTATAGTAATCATCCTGATGATGAAGCAATAATAGTTGATTTTCAATTTGCAAACTTAACTAATAATAATTATTTAAAAGATATTACTTGTATAATAAACGAGCCTAAAAACAATGACTTTAAGAATGACTTTTTAATTAAAATCGAAGAATTAAAGGAATTATCAAATGAAGTTAGATTTATTTTTCATAATAAGAGTGGAAAGTTATTGAGTAACTTTATTATGAGGTATCAAAATTTATTAATGGAGTTATATAAGTATCAAATTGTTTTAGATTTAATGATGAATGATAATATTCTTAGAAAAAATAAACCAACATATAAGGATTTACAAAAAGAGTATGGAGAGATAAATCATAGACATAGATTATATGATACTATTAGTGAATTGAAACAAAGTTATTATTGTGTAGTTAAAAACAAATCTATTAATAAAATAGAAAAACTTATTAAACTGTAAGGAAGTGATTAGTATGTTTAATGAAGAACAATTGGAAGATGCTACATTAAGCATCTTAGAGAGTTTAGGGTATGAAAGGTTAAATGGTTATGATATAGATAGAGATTATCATAGTGTTTTTATGGACGATACTTTATTTGATGATTTATGTAGAATCAATAAAGATTTTAATGATAGTCAAATACAAGAAGCTATTAAAACAATTAAAACTTTATCACATGGAAATCCTATTGAGGATAATAAGACATTTACTAGATATTTATTAGAGGGTGTCCCTGTTCAAGTTAAAACTAATGCTGGTTATCAATATAAGAATGTTAAATTAGTTGATTTTGATAATATTAACAATAATCACTTCCAAGCAATTCAACAATTTACTATTATAGAATTCGATACTAAAAGACCAGATATTATAATCTTTATAAATGGTATTCCTTTAGTTGTAGTAGAACTTAAAACAGCTACTAATGAAGACGTTAAATTAGAAGATGCTTATACTCAATTAACTGGCTATAGAAACGTTTATATTCCTACGCTATTTAAGTATAATCAGTTTCTAGTTATTAGTGATGGTGTTACTGCTAAAGCTGGTACTATCACAAGTCCATATTCCAGATTTAGTGATTGGAAAAAAGTTGAAGATACTGATGAAGTATATGAGAATATGCCTACACATGAAACACTATTTAATGGAATGTTTAGAAAAGATAGATTATTAGATATCATTCAAAACTTTATTCTGTTTAGTGATGATAAAAAGATACTTGCTCAATATCATCAATACTTTGGAGTTAAGAAAGCAATTCTTTCTACTGTGACTAATGGTGTTAAAACTGGTAAAGCAGGCATAGTATGGCATACTCAAGGATCAGGTAAATCATTTAGTATGGTATTCTATTCTGGAAATATGATTAAGCTATTAAATAATCCTACTATAGTAGTAGTGACAGATAGAAATGATTTAGATAATCAATTATATGAAACATTTATTAAATGTGATTATTACTTAAAGCAAAAGCCAAGACAGGCTGACTCAAGACAAGCACTTGATGATATGTTAAAAGATAGAGTCGCTGGTGGTATATTCTTCACTACATTGCAAAAATTTGAAGAAGAAACAGGATTATTTAGTGATAGAGATGACATCTTAGTTTTAGTTGATGAAGCACATAGAAGTCATTATGGATTGGAAGCAACAATGAAAATTGATTATGAAACTAACGAAGCTAAAGAAAAGTTTGGTACGGCTAAATATCTTCATAATGCTTTACCTAATGCTATCTATATTGGATTTACTGGTACTCCTGTAGAAACTAAAGATAAATCTACATCATCAATATTTGGTGATGTAATTGATACTTATGATATGACACAAGCTATATTAGATGGTTCTACTGTTCCTATTATGTATGAATCAAGAATGGCTAGAGTAGGTCTAAATCAAAAAATATTAGATGAAATAGATAACTATTATAAGTTTATTGAAGACGAAGGTGTAGCCGATGCATATGCTATAAATAAATCTAAACAAATGATGGCTAAGATATCTCAAGTAATTGAGGATCCTGATAGATTAGAGTTAATTGTTAAAGATATTATTAGTCACTTTGAAGAAAGAAAAGATATGGTAGCAGATCATGCTATGGTAGTTGCTTATTCAAGAAAAGCTGCTTATATAATGTATCAAAAGTTCTTAGAGTTAAGACCTGATTATAAAGATGTAGTTAATATGATTATTACTCCATCTAATAAAGATTCAGAAGAAATGCAAAAAGCTATTGGTACTAAAAATGATAAAAAGGAATTAGAAATTAGATTCAAAAATGAAGCTGATGATCCTAATGAGAAGTTTAAGATAGCTATCGTAGTTGATATGTGGCTTACTGGATTTGATGTTCCAAGATTAGGTGTTATGTATATAGATAAACCCATGAAAGCTCACAATTTAATGCAAGCTATTGCAAGAGTTAATCGTGTGTATAAAACAAAACCTGCTGGACTAATAGTTGATTATATAGGATTAAAAGCATGGTTATTAGATGCATTAAAAACATATACTACAAGAGATCAAAGACAGGTAGTAGATAATAATGAATTAGTAAATGCACTAAAAGATAAAGTTGAAATTATTGATGGAATATTAGATAGATTTGATTATTCTAACTTTAATGATTTAGATAATACAGGTAAATATAATTTAATTAAAGATGGAGCAAATTTAGTATTAAGCTCTGAAGATAAAAAGAAAAGATTTATGAAGCATAGTTTAGACGCTAAAAATCTTTATACTCTATGTAATGGTATATTAGAACAAAATTATAAAGACAAAGTATTATTTATTATTTCAGTTAGATCATTTATATCTAAGATAACAAACGAGAATAAGTTAGATGTATCTGAAATTAATAGAAATGTTGGAGTAATGCTTGAACAATCTATTAGAGAAGATGAACTAATAAATCTTGGTGAATTATCTAGAGGTAATAGTTTAGAATTGTTAAGTGATACTATGCTTAATAAATTAAGAAGCTTAAAAGATAAAAATGTAGCAGCTGAGATATTATCTAGAGCCATTAAAACAACTATTAGTGATATTGGTAAGATAAACTTAACATTACAGGAAAAATTTTCAACTAAATTTAATAAGATAGTAGATGCTTATAATGAAAGAACTGATATAGCTGATATAGAAAAAATCATTGAAGAAATGATTAAATTAAAGAAAGAAATTGAAGATGAATTAGAAAAAGGAAATGAATACGATTTGTCTTCTGAAGAAAAAGCATTCTTTGATGCTTTAGGTGCTGATCCAGAAATTAAAGAATTAATGAAAGATGAAACTTTAGTTCAAATAGCTAAAGAATTAGTAGAAATTATTAATGAAAATCTAACTTTAGATGCATTCAAAAGAGAAGATGCTAGAGCTCGAATTAGAGTCAATATAAGAAGATTATTAATCAAGTATAACTATCCTCCAGTAAAACGAGAAGGAGCAGTTGAACAAGTTATTAGACAAGCTGAATTAAAGTATTCGCAAGTATAGGAGGCATATATGAAGTTAATTTCATTCTCTGTATCAAACTACAGAAGTATTACCAGAGCACATAAAATAAAACTTCATGATTTAACTATTTTGGTAGGAAAAAATAATGAAGGTAAATCAAATATAATTAAAGCAATTTCATTAAGTATGAATATAATAAAAAAGTATTCTTACTTTCCTCACAGAAGACCAATGGGATACTATAAATATTTAGATAATGGATTTGATTATGTTTGGCAAAGAGACTTTCCTGTTAGCAGTCAAAATAAGAAAAAGGGTTCCAAAAATACAGTATTTGAACTTGAATTTCTTTTGACAGAACAGGAATTAGATCAATTTAATAAGTTCACAAAATCGAGATTATCGACATCAGATTTTATAATAATCATAGAAATTGGAGAAGATAATTTTCCAAAATTAAAGGTATCTAAAAAAGGTACGTCAAAGCTTAATAGTAAAGTGTTATTAATAAATGAATTTGTCGCTAAAAACATAGTATTCAACTATATTCCTGCCATTAGAACAGAGTCTCAAGCAATTGATTTAATTCGAGATAATTTGGCTCAAGAATTAAAAGTTGTTGAAAACAATCCTGAATATATTAATGCAATAAATACTATCAACAGATTACAAAGAGAACCTTTGAATGGAATAGCAAAGAAAGTACAAGAAACACTAACAACGTTTATACCATCTATTCAGAATGTTAAAATTGATATTGAAGAAAACATTCGTAAGTCATCACTTAGAAGAGCTGTAGAGGTCTCAATTGACGATGGGGTTTTAACAAATATTGATTATAAAGGTGACGGAATCAAAAGCTTAGCTACACTGGCAATGCTTACAGACAGATATAATGTTGAGCAGTCATCGATAATAGCAATAGATGAACCTGAAGCACACCTACATCCGGGATCAATAAGACAGCTAAATAATATTTTACAGGGATTGGTTAAAGATAATCAAGTAATAATAGCAACTCATAATCAATTATTTATTAACAAAAAAGATATAAAATCTAATATAATCGTATCTTCTGGTAAAGCATCTCCGGCTAAAAGTATTAAAGAGATTCGTGATGTGTTAGGTGTAAAATTAGCTGATAACTTAATATCATGCAACTATAAAATATTTGTAGAAGGAGTAACTGACAAAAAAATTGTAGAAGCTTTACTATATAAAATACCAAAAGTTAAGAATGCATTAGTTAATAATGAAATTAGTATTGAGGCTCTTGGTGGAGCATCTAAGCTGCTATCAAAATTATATGAGAGTAATAATACAATATTTGATTATTATGTGTTATTAGATGATGACGAAAGTGGTCATGATGCATATGAGAAAGCTAAAGCTCAAAGTTTAATTGATCCATCAAAAATTACTTTTACTAAATGTATTGGAAAAAGTATCTCAGAATTTGAAGATTTATTAAACCCGGAAATTTATATAGACAAAATTAATTCTAAATATGGCATGCATTTGAAACAATCCGATTTTAATAGTATGAAAAAATGGTCAGAACAGTTGAGAATATGCTTTTTGACTGAAGGTAAGCCTTGGGATGATGATTTAGAGGCTGAAATTAAAGAGTTAGTTGCAAATACTGTTTGTGATTATTTAAAAAATAATGATGATATTTTTATTCAAAATAGAATGGGCCCAATTAATTCATTTTTGTCAAATATTGAATTATTAATTGGAGAGAAAAACTAATTAGAGTAAGACAGTAGAAATAACACTACTGTCTTTTTTAGGTACAATTTAGATACAAAAATACTAAAAAGCCACGGTAAATGACGGTTTATGCCAATACAAAAAGGCCCGTATTTAAAGGGCTTAACACAATTTGGTCTCTTCTAACTGAAGAGAGCAGGCCCCCCTGAAGAGAGCATATAAAATATAAATATATGTTATAATTATTAAAGAGGTCTTATATGGATTTATTAAATGTATATAGTAATAAAGGAAAAATATAGAAGTAGCAAGACGTGGTGGTAAAATTGCTAGTAATACTAGAAAAAATTTAGAGAATGAACTTGGAGAAAGTGTAGTTACTAGTGATAATCTTTTAAATTATAAATATATTAATGAAAAAGAAATAGAAATGAAATAGGTGAATAATATGAAAGAAAATATAACTAAAGAAGAAGTAATGAAATTAAATGAAGAGGATTTAATGTTTATTACTATACCTGGAAGAATGGGTGATATATATGGATCTACTCTTGTAATTAGAAAAGATAATAAATATATATTTTATAGAATAGATAATTTATTTAAAAATTTAGATATTATAGATAAAGTATTTCCTATATGGAGTAAAAGTTTAAAAGATTTTAAAAAGAAGTATGAATCTGATAGATATAATTATATTTATATGGGAATGGGAAATGGGTTATGTATAAATAAAGAAATATATTATAAGTTTATACCTTATTTAATAAAGAATGCTCATAAATCTAATTTATATCATGGAGAAAAAAATCTTGAATATCAATCTGCTATTAATTATGAAATGTGGGAAAAAGCTTTAAATGATATGATAAATAATTGACGAAGTAATTTAAAAGTGCTATATTGTTATCATAGAGGAGGTGTCTTTTGAGAAATTATTATAGAAGAAAACTTGCTCTAAGAAGGATAATTTTTTGTACTGTTTATACCTTAATTGTTGGCTTATTAATATTTTATTGTGGTGATAGATATTCTATTACAACAAGTAATATTACTAATGTTAAATCAATTGAATCTAATAGATTAAAACCAAGAATTGTAACTGAAGATATTAAATATGGAAATTATAAATATGTTTATAAAACAGTTCCATATAATGTAAATTGTTTAGATAATAAAACAAAAATAAAAAATGAAAAATATAATGATTCTACGTATGGATTAGTTAATATAATAAAGGCTAATTCTAGTTATTTGTGTAATAGTATTCTAAAATTTAATGTAGATGGAGAAGAAATATATGGTATTATTTTAGAAAAAGATAATAATCAATCTAAAGATATATTTGAAATTTTAACAACAAATAAAGTTGATAATTCAGTTAAAAAAATTAGTTATACAATGGAAAGATATGGAAATTGACAGTCAAGTTGTCAATTTTTTATTTTTTTTAAAAAAAGATATTGTCAAAAAAAAAATTATGTGTTATATTTTTATCATAAGGAGGATAAAGAAAGATGAATAATTCAAAACAAACAATTTTATCGATTGTAGGAATTGCTATTTTAGTAATAGCTGTGGTAGGAGTTTCATTTGCGTTCTTTACTTATTCAAGAACAGGCACTAAGAATAACGTTATTACAACTGGTAGTATTGTATTTGAATATGAGGAAGATACAGAATCAGCATTAAATTTAACAAATCAATTTCCTCAAACAGATACAGCAGGAGCAAATAATGCTAAATTCAAATTTGATGTAAAAGGAACTGTACCTACAACAGCAAATCCAATTAGTTACAAGGTATATGTTGTTCGTGGTGCAAATGATGACGAAAAAACTAGATTTGCTGATAGTGAAATTAGTATTAAAGCTACTGTTGCTGCTCATAGTGAAGAAGTAAATAATGAAACAGTAACTTCTTCAACTAATGGTTTTGTTGAAATTCCATATCAAACAGCCGGACCTTTAACTAATATTGCTAATACTTCAACAAATCCTAAAGGTATTCAAATTGCTCATGGTACAATTTCAAATACTGGAGATGCTCAACAACATGACTATACTTTAACTATGTGGGTTAATAATACTGTAACTATTTCAGATACAGATTATTCTAAAACTTACCGTGCTAAAGCATATGATGCTCAAGAATGGCCAGAAAAACCTGCTAATGATGTTGAAAATGCAAGTCCAAGAGATTTAACTAAGATGCCTTTTGGTCAAGCAAATGATGATCGTACAGTTTACACTAACTTATATTATTCAGTTAAAGTAAATGTTGAAGCTGACGATACTGTAACACAACAACCATAATAAAGTATATAATTAAAGACCTTTTGGTCTTTTTTTTGTTAATTACAACTTTTAAAAAAATGTTGAATTAAATACCAACTTCTTACTGATAAAAAACAATGAACATCAAATTTTATTTAACAATTTAAAAAAAAATGAAAAAAAATATTGTAAAAATGATTTTTATATGATATTATCTTTATTGTAAGGAGGATTAAAATATGAATGGAAATTCATCAAAGCAAGTTTTATTATCAGTTTTAGGAATTGCTGTTTTGGTTATTGCAGTAGTAGGAGTATCATTTGCATTCTTTACTTATTCTAGAAATGGAGAAACAAATAATGAGTTAACTACTGGTTCAATTATATTCCATTATACTGAAGGAACAGCTATTAAGCTAACAAATCAATTTCCAGTTAGTGATGAAACTGGAAAAAGTTTAACTGCAACAGGAACAGATAATGCTGTACTTGATTTTGCTGTATCAGGACATGATGGTTCTGGAAAAGGAATTGATTACACTGTAAAAGCGTATAAAGGAAAACTTCCTACTGTAGAAGCAGGCAAGACTGCTGCATCCTATGCAGAAACTAATCGTTTCTATGATAATGAAATTAAAATTATGTTGACTGGTTCTCATAAAGATCCATTACCTTCTGGCGTAACCAGTAATTTTACTACTGGCGCTTTAGTAGGAAGTGGTAAAAATAATGATGCATCAACTGCTGGTGTAACTATTGCAACAGGTAGAATAACTGGTTCAGCGGATGTAACTCATAACTTCGAACTTCGTATGTGGATACCAGATTCAGTTGTAACAATTGCTAATACTACTACAAATCGTGATGGTACACAAACTGTTTATAGTCCTGCTGATTTTTCTAACATGTTCTATTCTTTAAGAGTAGATGTAACAGCAGAAGCACATAATTAGTTAATTAGGCTTAGAATTTCTAAGTCTTTTCTTTTTTTTTACAAATTTTGTAAAAAAAGATTGCTTTTTTTTTCATAATAGTATATTATGTATTTAGAACAGCTAGTTCAAAAGGAGGATACAAATGAAAATAACATCAGTAGATGTAAGACGTTTCGAAAAAGAAGGGTCAAGAATGAAAGGACGTGCAACTGTTCAATTAGATGAATGCTTTGTTGTACGTGATATCCGTATTATTGACGGAGATAATGGATTATTTATTGCTATGCCAAGCAAGAAAGTTCCAGGAGGACATAAGGATATAGCTCATCCAATTAATCGTGAAACAAGAAAGATGTTCGAGGATGCTATATTAGAAGCTTATGAAAAAGCTCCAACAGAAGAACCTGTTGAAACTGAATCTGAAGAAGAATAATTAAAGACCTATTGGTCTTTTTTTTTATATTTATTCATATATTTAATTGGGGGAGTTATGGATAAAGAAAAGGAGATAAGAGATTATAATCATGTATTAAATTTAATTGATCGTAAAAATTTAAGTGTAAGTGGTGTTAAAAAAGTAGATAGTTTTGATGCGGAAGAATTTTTAATAGAATCAGTCATGGGTTATATTGTTTTAAAAGGAGAAGGACTTGAAATGTTAAAATTAGATACTAGAGAAGGTGTTGTAACTATTAAAGGATATGTAAATAGTATTAATTATGTTGATGATAAAACTAATAAAAAAGATAAAGATAATTCTATTATAAGTAGGTTATTTAAATGAATTTAATAGAACAAATTAAAGTTATTTTTTTTACATTTTTATTTGGTATAGTTTTTTCTTTTTTTTATAATATTTTATATAGTTTTTTATATAATAAAAAATTAATTTTTAAAATTATTGTTAATTTATTCTTTTTTATAACATTTAGTTCTATTTATTATTACTTTATTTATAATTTAAATGGGGGAATTCTACATATTTATTTATTATTAATATTTATTATTAGTTTTTATTTATATAATAAGTTATTTATTAAAATTAGAATAGGTTGATGGTTTAACAAACTTGCAATATTATAAATTATTTGATATGATTAATATGCTAGGAAGTGATAAAATGGCTAAAAGAAAAGTAAAGAAAAAAGCAAGACGTATTGCTACTTTTGGTTTAATTAGTATTGCTTTAATTATTTTTATTGTTATTACTCTTGGAAGAGTATTCTTTGATATAGTAGATAAATATAAAGAAAAGAGAGAGTTAGAAAATCAATTAATTGCTTTACAAGAAAAAGAAAAAGAATTAGAAAATGATGTTAATAAATTAGAAGATCCTGAATATTTAGCAAGATATGCTAGAGAAAAATATTTTTATTCAAAAGATGGAGAGTTAATTTTAAGAATTCCTGAAGATGAAAAATAATATCTATTATTAAATATTTTTTTTAAATATATTGATAATTTTATTAAAGTTTAGTAAAATACTCTAAAAGGTGAAAGAAATGGATTTAGTTTTAAAATTTTTAAAAGAAGAAATTAAATTAAATAAATCTGATAAAGTAGTAATAGGAGTCAGTGCTGGACCTGATTCGATGTTTTTATTATATATTCTTTTAGAACTTCAAAAAGAATTATTATTTGATATTATAGTTGCTCATATTAATCATAAAGTTAGAATTGAAAGTGAAGAAGAAGAAAAGTTTTTAAAAGATTATTGTAAGGTACACAATATAATATTTGAATGTAAAAGAATAGAAGAATATAATAAAGAAAACTTTCATGCATATGCTAGAGAATTTCGTTATAAATTTTATGAAGAATTAATTAATAAATATAATGCTAATTATTTAATGACAGCACATCATGGAGATGATTTAATAGAAACTATATTAATGAGATTAACAAGAGGATCTACTTTTAAAGGATATTCTGGTATTTCTTTAATTAGTAATAAAGATAATTATAAGATTGTAAGACCACTTCTATATATGACTAAAAGTGAAATTCAAGATTATAATGATAATAATAATATTCCTTATTATATAGATAAAAGTAATTATTCTAGTAAATATACGAGAAATAGATATAGAATGGAAATATTACCTTTTCTTAAAGAAGAAAATAAGGATGTTCATTTAAAGTTTTTAAAATTTAGTAAATTACTTGAAGAATCAAATAATTATATTGAAAAAGAAGTTAATAATGTATATAATAAAGTTTGGGTTGATAATAAATTAAATATTTTAGAATTATTAAAATATGATATATTTATAGAAAAATTAGTAATTGAAAAAATATTAAAAGATAATTTATTAAATATAACAGAGTTAAATGATAAACATATAGATTCTATTATTAAATTAATAAATAATAATGAATCTGGAAGTGAAATATGTTTACCAGATGGTAATATATTAATAATAAATTATAATTATTTAGAATTTAAAAATAAAGATAGTAATTCAAATTATAAATTAGAATTAAAAGATGGATTAGTTATTCCTAATGGAATGAAATTTATAAATATTACTAATGAAGAAAATGGAAATGATACGATTCACTTAGAAAGTAAAGATATATCTTTACCTTTATATGTTAGAAATAAAAGAAATGGTGATTATATTGAATTAAAAGGGACTAATGGTAAAAGACTTGTGAGTGATGTTTTTATTGATTGTAAAATAAATAGAGTTGATAGATATAGTTATCCTGTTGTTGTAGATAGTAAAGATAAAATAATTTGGATACCTAAATTAAAAAAATCAAAATATGATAGTAAAAATCATGAAAAGTGTGATATAATAATTAAATGTTTGTGAGGAGGAATTTATGAATAAAAAAGAAATAAGAAAAGGTATATTACCATATGCAGCTTTAATTGTTGTAATGTTATTAATTATTTACTTTTTTAATGTATTAAATTTAAAAGTAAATGTGTTAACTTATGATAAATTTTTAGGTGCACTTAATAATAATCAAGTAGAAGAATTAACAATTTTACCTAGTATTGATGGAGGAATTTATAATATAAGTGGTAAATTAAAAGATTATAAATCAAATGAAAAATTTCAAACTACTGCTCCATTAAGTGATGAAGTAATGAAACAAATTACAAGTGCAAATGAAAAATATGAATTTAAGATTAATGCTGAGGGAGATCCTAATGGAAGTCCACTTCTTGTAATACTTGTTAACTTTTTACCTATTATTTTAGTTGGTGGATTTATGTTCTATATTTTAAGTAGACAAATAGGTGGAAATAATAAATCATTTGATTTTGGAAAGAGTAGAGCAAAACTTGATGATAGTCAAAAGAAAGTTACATTTGATGATGTTGCTGGATTAAAAGAAGAAAAAGAAGAATTAAAAGAATTAATTGATTTCTTAAAAAATCCTAAGAAGTTTACTAAATTAGGTGCTAGAATTCCTAAGGGAGTATTACTTGTTGGTCCTCCTGGAACTGGTAAAACTTTACTTGCAAGAGCTGTTGCTGGAGAAGCTAATGTTCCTTTCTATTATATAAGTGGATCAGATTTCGTTGAATTATTTGTTGGTGTTGGTGCTAGTCGTGTTCGTGATATGTTCCGTCAAGCTAAACATAATGCACCTTGTTTAATTTTTATTGATGAAATAGATGCAGTTGGACGTCAAAGAGGAACTGGACTTGGTGGAGGACATGATGAACGTGAACAAACATTAAACCAATTATTAACTGAAATGGATGGATTTGGGGCAAATGAAGGAATAATTATTATTGCTGCTACAAACCGTGCTGATGTATTAGATCCTGCGTTACTAAGACCAGGAAGATTTGACAGACAAGTTACAGTTAACTTACCAGATATTAAAGCAAGAGAAGAAATACTTGCTGTTCATGCTAGAAATAAAATATTAGATAAAAATGTTACTTTAAATAATTTAGCTCGTCGTACTCCAGGATTTAGTGGTGCTGATCTTGAAAACTTATTAAATGAAGCAGCTTTACTTGCTGTTAGAAGAAATAAAGATCATATTACAATGAGTGAAGTTGATGAAGCAACTGATCGCGTTATGATGGGACCTGCTAAAAAGAGTAAAAAATATACAGATGAAGAAAAAAGACTTGTTGCTTTCCATGAAGCAGGACATGCTGTTCTTGGAATTAAATTAAGCTCAGCTAATATTGTTCAAAAGGTAACTATTATTCCAAGAAGTTATGCTGGTGGATATAATATGATGGTACCTAAAGAAGAAAAATATACAGCTACTAAACGTGAATTATTAGAACAAATTACAGGTTTACTAGGTGGACGTGTATCTGAAGAATTAAACTTTGGAGAAATTACAACTGGAGCTCACAATGACTTTGAAAAGGCAACTAAGATAGCAAGAGCTATGGTTACTGAATATGGTATGAGTGACTTAGGACCAGTTCAACTTGAACAACAATCAGAAAGTGTTTTCATTGGACGTGATTATAATAAGAGTAGAAATTTCTCTGATATAGTTGCACATGAAATAGATGAAGAAATGCGTAAAATTGTTGGAGAATGTTATAAACAAGCAACTAAGATTCTTAAAGAAAATTCAGATTTAGTTAAATTAATAGCAGAAGCATTACTTGAAAGAGAAACATTAACTAAAGAACAAATAGATTATTTAGTTGAAAATAAAAAATTACCTCCTGAAGAAGAAGGTAGTAAATTTGAAGATATGACTTTAGATGAATTAAAAGATTTAGCTAAAGAAAAAGAAATTAAAGGATATTCAAAGTTATCTAAAGATGATTTAATTAGATTACTTGAAGCAAATGATGTAGAAGTAGAAAAGGAAGATGAATAATCTTTCTTTTTTTGACAATATTATACTTTTATGATAAAATACGTGAGAAATGAGGGGGATAATATGAATATTTATTTAGGAATATGTCACATAAAAAATGAACTTAGACATAAAATTGTTTCATTAGAATATTTTATGAAATGTTTTAGTATATTAGATAATTTATTAAAAATGGAAGATAATCAAGGAGCACTTTCTTTTGCAAATGTATTAAAAGAAGCAACTGTTGAAATAAATACTCAAGAAGAAAGAAGAGAATATTATAAATATTATAATAATATATTACAAATAATTTCTAAATTAGAAGAGAAGTTACAAGTTAAAAATATTAAAATTAGATAGGAAAAGTTTAGACTTTTCTTTTTATTTTCATTATGTTATAATTTCTATGATAGAAGTGAGGTCTTATGGAAAATGTATTTGATTCTATAATAAGATTTTTAGGTAGTTTATATCCTATTTTTAATGTTATAAATAATTTTATTGGTAAATTATTACCAGCTTTAGTTACTTATCGTATTTTTTATTTAATAATAGGATTGTTTTTTACAAGAAAGTTTAAAAAAGCTAAAAAACAACATAAATATGGAATAGTAATTGCAGCTAGAAATGAAGAAACGGTAATTGGTAATTTAATAGACAGTATAAATAAACAAGATTATCCTAAAGATTTATTAACTATCTTTGTTGTAGCTGATAATTGTACGGATAATACAGCGAAAATTGCTAGAAAAAAAGGATGTATCTGTTATGAAAGATTTGATGATGTTCATAAAACAAAAGGATATGCTTTAGAATATTTATTTGATAAAATAGAAGAAGATTATAAAAGAGATAGTTTTGAAGGATTTTTTGTTTTTGATGCAGATAATTTATTAAAAAAAGATTATATTTCTAAAATGAATGATGCATTTGATTCAGGAGAAAAAATAATTACATCTTATCGTAATATAAAAAATATAGATGAGAACTGGATAACAATGAGTTTTGCAGTTCATTGGCTTCGAAGCATTAGACAATATCACAGAGCTAGATCTTTTTTAAGACTTGCAACTAATATACAAGGAACTGGTTATTTATTTTCAAGTGAAGTGGTAAAAGATGGATGGCATTATGTATCTTTAACTGAAGATAGAGGATTAACAGCAGATGCCGTTGCTCAAGGATATCGTATTTCTTATCAAGATGCAGCTGAATTCTATGATGAACAAACTCCTAAAGCCAAAGTTGCTTATAATCAAAAATTAAGATGGTCTAAAGGATTACTTATTAATTTTAAAGAATCTGGTTTTAAATTATTTAGAAATATTATTTTAGGAAAGAAATATGCTAAAGTTAAATGGAGTAAACAAGAAAAAGAAGAAAATTTATTTTGGAGAGTAATGGTTGGTATTAAAGATCGCTTCATTATGTTTGATACTTTTATGCATTTATTACCAACAAATGTAATTAATTTATTTAGATGGATATTAGTAGTTTTAATATTAAAATCATGTTATTGTTATTCAATGGGAATAGAAAGTGTAGAATTTTTCTCAGGTGGAACATTACTAGCTCAAATACTTAGACATTTCTTCTCATTTAAAATTAATATTTCAAGTGGAACATCTGCTTTATGGCAAGTATTTTTACTAGGAGTATGGGCAAGACTTTTCTATAGAATGGGTGCTTATATAGAAAGTATTATTGTTCCTTGGTATATTTTATTTTTAGAAAGAAAAAGAATAAAGAAAATGCCTATTTCTAAAATATTTATTTATAGTTTAGTATGGCCTATCTTTGATATTGTTGGAAGATATACAACTTATATTGCTGTATTTAAAAAAGTTGGATGGACACCTGTTCCTCATACAAGTAAGATTACAATAGATGATTTAAACAAGTAATATGTCAAATAAAGTGTTAAATTGTAGAAAAATAATAATAAATATGATAATATTAATTTGTACATAGATATTGATGTAAGGAGGAATATGAAATTCTTAAGAATTAATGTCAAGGTACTATTGATTTTATGCTTATTTAGTGGAATTTTGTTTTTAAGCACAGGATGTGATGATAACAAAGATAATGGTAAAAAAGATGATAAAAAAACAGAAGAAGTAGATAAGAAAACAGATGATAAGAAAGATGAAACAGATACTAAAACAACTGATGGAACAGCAACAACTGAAAATGGTTCAACTTCTACATCAACTACGACAACTACAACAAAAGATACAACAGACTATTCTGTTTGGGTAGCTAATACAACTATTAACACTGATAAAAATCAAAGAAGTTATAAAGTTATTTGGGGAGATACTTTATGGTTAATATCAACTGCATGGGAAGTTCCATATCAAGAAATTGCAAGATATAATCATATCCCTAATCCTGATTTAATTTATGTAGATCAAATAATTTATAATCCATTATTTAAATAAAATCAATTACCGGGAAAGAACCTTAATGGTTCTTTTTTATTTTACAAATTTTAAATATTCTTGTATAATAACTTTATTCATGGGGGATTTATGTATAATGATTATATAAAAGAAAAAATATCTGAAAAGTTATCATATGATATTAATTTTATAAAAGAGTATTTATTAATATATTTTAATTTTTTAATATTATTTATTAAAGAAGATGATAAAAGAAAACAATTATCAATGTTTGTAAAAGATTATTTAAAATATTCTAAAAAAGAATATGAGTTATTATTATTAATTAAAAAATTAAAAAATGAAGAATTAGCTGATAAATGTGTTGATATTTTAGAAGAATTAGAAGATATATTTATAAAATATCATGAAACAATAGATATGATAATGGGAGGATATGAAGAGGCAATTTTTTATAAAGATATTAGTTCATGTTTATTTAGACAACCAAAGTTTGATACTTTATCTTTAGAAAATAATATTAAAGTTTTAAAAAAGGGTTGATAAAATGAGTTGGAAAATAGGAAATATAGAAATAAAAAGTAAAGTTATTTTAGCACCTATGGCAGGAATATCTAATCCATCATATATGAAAATATGTGAAGAGATGGGAGTAGGATTAGTAGTTACAGAATTATTAAGTTCTGAAGCAATAATTCGTAGTAATAAAAAAACATTTGAAATGTTAAATGGACTAAATGATTTAAAAGTTCCTGTTGCTGTACAAATATTTGGTTCTAATCCGAATACTATGGCAGAAGCCGCTAAAATATTAGTTAATTCTTATAAAGTATCTATAATAGATATAAATATGGGTTGTCCTGTTCCAAAAGTTGCTTTAAAAGGTGGTGCAGGATCTGCTTTATTAAAAGATTTAGATAAAATAAGAGATATAGTTACTGAGGTAGTTAAAAATGTATCTGTTCCTGTTACTGTTAAAATTAGAAGTGGATGGGATCAAAACTCCATAAATGCTGCTAGTGTTGCAAAAGTATGTGAAGATGCTGGTGCAAGTGCTATTACAGTTCACGCAAGAACTAGAAGTCAAGGTTATTCTGGTAAAGCCGATTGGAATATTATTCGTGAAGTTAAAGAAACAGTATCTATACCTGTAATTGGAAATGGAGATATAACGGATATTTATAAAGCTAAAAAAATGTTGGATGATACTAAATGTGATGCTATTATGATTGGAAGAGGATTACTTGGAAATCCCTGGTTAATAAAAGAAATAAATAGTTATTTAAATGATAATATTATTTTAGATAAACCGTCTAGTCTTGATAAGATAGATATGGCAATTAAACATTTAAATTATCTATTAAGATATAAAAATGAATCACTTGCTTGTTTAGAATTTCGAACAATTGTATCGTTTTATTTAAAAGGTATAAATGGTTCAAAACCTCTAAAAGAAAAAATATTTAAATTGAATAAAGTATGTGATATAATATCTATATTAAATGTGTTTAAGGAGGAATTAAATGAAACCATCTAATTTTAAAAGAATAGTTGCTTATGTAATTGATATTATGGTTGTTACTGCTATTTCAACATTTTTAACTATAAGTATTTATAATGGTAAAAAATATCAAGAAACAACTAATCAATATTCAATGTTGTTACAGGATTTTTCTAATAAAGAGATAAGTCAAGAAGAATATATAAAAAAGACTAATGATATGGTTTATATTATGAATAAAGAAAGTATTGTTATAACAATAGTTACAGAAGTAATAACAATCGTATCATTTGTTGTAGTACCATATTTTATGAATGGTCAAACAGTTGGTAAAAGATGTATGAATTTAAAAATTGTATCTAATAATAATTCTAAAATAACAATGAATAATTATTTATTAAGAGCTTTATTTATAAATTCTATTTTAATGAATTTAATAGGAATTGTTACTATATTATTTTTAAAAAAGAATACCTATATTCAAGTAAATGATATAGTTACAACTATATCATCGGCTTTCTTTGTTGTTACAATATGTATGATATTATTTAGAAGTGATAAAAGAGGACTTCATGATATAATTGCAGGTACTAAAGTAATAAATGTTTCTGAACAAGCAGAAGTGGTAGAAGAGCATGAAGATAATGAAAAAGAAAAAGATTCTAAATTAAAAGATGCTGAACTAATTGGAGAAAAGAAATTAAAAATGTAGTAGTAATACTATATTTTTTTCCACATAAATGTGGGGAAAAGATTTATAATTTGATAAATAAAAAATAATTATCCACATTTATGTGGATAAAATTAAAGGAGAAAATATGGAATTAAATGAAATAAAAAATGAATTAAAAGAATATTTAAAAAAAGTAGATGAATTATGGGGGTTACTTTGACATATCATCTAAAGAAGAAAGAATTAAAGAATTAGAAAATACTACAAATGAACCTAACTTTTGGAATGATCAAAAACATGTCGATGAAGTGATGAATGAGTTAAATAATTTAAAAGAAATTGTTCATAATAATAAAGAATTAAAAAATGAAATAGAATCAGATTTAGAAACTATAGATATTTTAGAACTTGAAATGGATATAGAAATTAAAAATGATTTAGAAAAGAAATTAAATGTTTTAAATCAAAAAATATCATCAATGGAATTATATACTTTATTAAATGAACCATATGATAAAAATAATTGTATTTTAGAACTTCATTCAGGAGCAGGAGGAACAGAAGCTTGTGATTGGACTAATATGCTTTATAGAATGTATTTAAGATATCTAGAAAAGAATAATTTTAAAGTAGAAGTGTTATCCTATTTAGAAGGAGAAGAAACAGGTATTAAAAGTGTTTCATTAAAGGTTGATGGGATGTATTCTTATGGATATTTAAAATGTGAAAAAGGAGTACATAGATTAGTTAGATTATCTCCATTTGATGCTAATAATAAACGTCATACATCATTTGCATCAGTTGATGTTATTCCAGAGTTTTCAGAAGTTGAAGATATAACAATTGATGATAAAGATTTAAAAATAGATGTATATCGTAGTAGTGGAGCAGGAGGACAACATGTAAACACCACTGATAGTGCAGTTAGAATAACACATTTGCCAACAAAAATTGTTGTCTCATGTCAAAATCAAAGAAGTCAAATTCAAAATAGAGAAGAAGCAATGCGAATGTTAAAGAGTAAATTAAAAGTACTTGAAATAGAAAAAAAGAATAAAGAGCTTGCTGAAGTAAAAGGAGAAAGTTTAAATATTGAATTTGGAAGTCAAATAAGAAGTTATGTAATGCATCCGTATTCAATGGTTAAAGATCATCGAACTAATTATGAAACTAGTAATGTTTCTAAAGTATTAGATGGAGAATTGGAACCATTTATAGAAGCTTATCTAAAATATAGAAAGAAGTAGTAATACTTCTTTTTTTGAGGTGATTTATGAAATATAAAGACTATTTTTATTTATTATTGATGTTATTTATTGCATCTATTAATTTTAATTTATTTTTAAAACCCTTAAACTTAGTAGTTGGAGGAACTCAAGGATTATCTTTAATTATTCATCATTTTATACCTATATCTTTTTCAATAATTATATTAATTATAAATATAATTATGTTTATTTTGAGTTTTATATTTTTGAATAAAAAAATAACAATAAGTCTAGTTATATCAACTTTTATATATCCTTTATTTATTAAATTAACAAGTAATATTGATTTTATTAATATAAATATTATTTTAATTATTATAATTGTTGGAATAATATCTGGTATTACAAATGGCATAATTTATAAATTAGGATTTTCATCTGGTGGAATATCTATACTAAGTCCTTTAATTAATAAATATACTAATATTAAAATAGGAACAGTTAATTTTATTATCAATTTTTTAATTATGTTATTAAATTTATTAATATTTGGTATAAACAATTTAATATATTCTTTAATAATTATTTTAATAAATAGTATAACAATTAACATAATTTTGTATTTAAAAAGAAAATAATATGATATAATAAAGATAAATAGAGAGGTGTAGTATGGATACTGAGATTGTAAGAAAAAAAGTTCAAGAGTTATTAGAAAAAGAAGATATGTCTACAAATGAAAAAAAGATATTGATTAAATTATATTTATTATGTAGTAAATTAGACAAATATTTTTCAATAACAAAAAAAAATAAAAAAGATACTTTAAAAGCAATGGAAAATGAAATATATAATATCGATAATAAAGTATTAACAGATGCTGAAAAGGTATATTTAGAATATATATACTATAAAAATTTAAATAAACCTGTTTTAAATGATTATATTAAATACATTAAAAGAAAAATTGTTGATAATAAAAATAACTTATCTGAACAAGAAATTGAGTATTTAAAAGAATTATTAGTTAAAATTCAAATTCTAACTAATAATGATATTACATTCTTTAATTCATCTTATGAATTATTAAATAAATATGTAGATGATGACGAAATAAAAAGAGTAAAAAGAGGTTAATGTATGGCAAAGTATATATCTTTATTTAATTATATTAAGCAAAAAAATATAGAATTAGATTCTATTTATGATATTTCAGATTTAAAACAAAAATTAAAAATTTATCAAGATAATTATGAGTTAATTTCTTCTGATATTACACGTATAAATATTGATCTAATTAAAAATTTATTAAGTAATTATTATTCATCTCAAGAAATTAATGAATATATTACATATTTAGATATTTTAATTGATTTAAAATTAGAAAATATAACAATTGTAAGACAAGATATTTTAGGAAAAAAAATAATAAATTTTATCGAAATATTAAAAAAATCATTTCAAGATAAAATAGAAGAAATAAAAAATAGAATAAAAGAAATAAATGATGAAAAGCAAAATAATAAATTAGAATTTGAAAAATATTTAGAATATTTTAATATATCAGAAGATACTTTAAAAAAAGAATTAAAAAAAGAAGAATTACAAGATTTGATAGAATTTATAAAAAGTTCCGATTTAATTTCATCAGATAAATTTGATATAATAATGTTTTTAACATTGGATAATATGAAAAAATTAAGTAAAATTCATCCTAATGTTTTAGAAGATGCTGAGAAAAGAATAATTAGCATTAGAACAGGAAAAGCTGTCGATATCCATAGAGAGATAAATGATGTAGTTGAATCACAAGAAATTATTGAAGAAATAACACCAATTGAAGAAATACAAGTAACAGAAGAAGAATTTGAATTAACTGATGAAGAAAAAGAGTTAATAAATCAAATTAAAGAAATTTATGACATTTTAAAGAAAGAAATAAAACTTTCATATGATGATATAGAATTTGTTAAATTATTTGTTGATAGTAATTTAAGAAAAGATATATTAGATGATATGCCATCTATTGAAGATAATATTTGGAAATATGTATATGCAGATTTAAAATATAATTTTTATATAGAATCTGATTCATTTATTAAATTATTTAAGGACAATGAAGAAGGTTGGATAGATATATTTAATTATTATATAAATCTTTATAATAATAGATTTGTTTCTAATAATGTTGTTAAGTTATCATTAGATGTAATTTCGTCTGAAGAAAAAAGTAATATAAAATCATTTATTGATCAAGCTTATAACATAACAGAAGAGGAAAAAAGTAAGTATAGAAATGCTGATTATATATATCAAGCAGATGGAGAAGAAGGATTAAGAAAAACTTTTGGAAATGCTATTACAAAAGATCATATAGATTATTATAATAAATTATTAGAATTTAATGAATTATATCAAGAATATGATAGATTAATAAGTATGAGTATTAATGATACATATGTTTTATCTCAAGTAAAAGATTACGTTACAGAACTAAAAAATGATTTAATACAATTATTAAATGATTTAAATGAATTAAAAAATAGAATTGAAAGTCAAAAACTAATTCTAAGTGATTATACAAATTTATTAGTTTTTTTACCATCAGAAGGAATTGATATTTTAGATCAAGTTGAAAGAAGTAGAAAACTTAATGATATAGTTAATCAACAAAAATTAGCATTAAAAAAATTATTTGGCGGAGAATCTGATAATTATTTTAGTAATGATTTGAATTATATTAATGGAAGGTTATTAAGAGTAAAATTTGACGATTTAGATTATAAAGAAGATAAAAAACAATTAGAAGCAAAAAAAATTAGTGAAAGAAAAGTTGCAGAATATCCTTCATATAGAATAAGGGGATCAGGTCCAAAAGGTGGAAGAGTTTGTTATATGAAAATTGATTTAACAGATTATAATAAAAAAACCTTAATGGATATATTTGGAATGAAATCATTAGATTATTTATGTGTTGTATTAAATTTAGATGGTTCAATAAGAGGAAAAAAAGAATATGTTGCAAGAACTAGTGCTTATATTGAAGAGAATGAACCATATATACAAGAAGTTCAAAGAATTTTTACTACTGATTTTACGGCAGATACATTAAAAAAAGCTGTAAGAATAATTACTAATAGTTTTAATGATTTATTTAAATTACAAAATGATACAGAAGAAAAAACATCAATGGTTCAGTCAACATCAACAATAATTGAATCAGAAAATAATGAACAAGAAATAGCTGAGCAACTTGAATTAGGAGGTGAAGAACCTAATGTTAGATAATAATGTTATAAAAACTCTAAAATCAATATTAGAAAATAAAAAATCAAGAAAACTAGAACTAGAAAATAATCAAAAAATGATAGAGGTTTATAATCGTTTAACTTTTATCATAGAGAATGTGCTATTTGATAATGCAAGATTAAAGAAAATAGACTTGGATAGTCAAGATTTAAAAATTTTAGGTATAACTGATGAAGAAATAAATGAATTGAAAATATATAAAATTTTTATTAAACGTCAATTAATATTAGAACCAGAACAAAATGAAAGTGTTAATCATATTTTTACAAGATTGAATGAAAAATTAAATATTTTGAAAAA
>CAMVLU010000005.1 GCA_947168405.1 uncultured Clostridia bacterium | reverse complement strand
TACAGGGTAGCGACTATCCGGTGTGTCTTTGAGAGTTTCTCTTGAAGAAAAAAAGAAACCGTGAGGTTTCTAATGTGAAATTCGTAGAATTTTACTTGTTCTGTAAGAAAAAATTGCTATTTTATGTATTTTTTGTTATATTATAAGTGAATTGGGGAATTGTTATGAGAGATTTTGTTATAGATTCTAAAGAATTAAAAAAAGAATGTATAGATATTAATGAGTTGATAAGTAATTCAACTCATTCAATTAGTTGTACAGTGTTTGAAGAAATACTTTTTAATGATAATAATTATAATAAAATTAAAAAATGCTTATTAAATAGTAAAATTACTGAAATTAGAATATATAATAATACTTCTTTAATATTAAAAAGTTCTAAAGTAGCTTTTTTAGAAGCATGTCTTTTATATCTGAAAAAATATAATTATGAACAATCTAATATTTATAAAGAATTATTATATTATTTATCTTCTTTGAATTTTATTAATCATGTTGATACAAAAGAATATCATAAAATATTAATTGATAAAAAAGAGTATAATATTTTATCTTTTAGATATTTTGAATTTTTAGATTCTAATAATTTTGATGAATTAGTTAAAAATAAACAATATAATGGTATTCCTATAGAATATTTTATATATGGATTGATATGTTATTTTGATAATAATAAATTGTTTTATAAATATAACTTTCCTATTAAAATGAAAAAAAGATTTTTAGAATTAAAAAATAATAAATTAGTTGATTATGAATCGGTAAATAAAATATTAAATACAAGTGATCGATTACAAAAGAAAATAAGATTAAGTCAAGATGTTTATAATATTATTAATAAGAAATATGATAAAGACTCTTTAAAAAATATTATAAAAGTTTATTTAGAATTATGTAAGATATTTATATATGATGAGAAGTTTTATATAAGTTCTGAAAGTGATGAATCTAGAAAACATAGTAGAGTTTCTTATCTTCCGTATTTAAATCAACGTAATAATAAAATTGTTTGTTATGAATTTCCTGAAATATTTGGAGCTTTTTTAAAGTCTAAAAATATTAATTATGAAATAGTTGGAGGAAATCGTTTTTATGGTTTGGTGCATAATTACTTAATATTTAGATATCATAAATATTTAATTCAAGTTGAACCCGTTAAAACAGTATATAATACAGATTTTACTAATATTAGAATAGGTAAACCTTTAATTGGAATTAGTTGTATTAATGAAAACAAAAATACTCAAGAAGAATTTAATAATATATTAAATGAATGTTATCAAACAATGGATTTTACTTTTGATGAATATTTGCCTGCTAATAAAATAAATAATGATGAAGAATTAGAAAATGATGTAAAAAAATATTTAATAAAAATAGATTTAATTTTGAAAAAAAGTAATGATTTAAAAGCAGGTCCAATGGAAAAAGCTAGTTATTTTAGAGAAATGATGTATCATTTATTTAATAAAGAAGAATTAGGTAACAATGTTTTTTATTCAGTTGTAACTGATCGTTTAAATTTGGTTTATATTATTATTATAAATCCTAATGTTTTGAATCATGATGATAATGTATATTTAATTTATCAAGATAATAAATTATCTGTAATTGATATAGAAGACTTAAGAGAACTATTTAAATTTGGTTTATTAATGAAATTGAAAAGACAAGATATACCTGGAATAGATATAGCTAAAAAAAGAAGTTAGTTAACTTCTTTTTTCTATAATTTTATCTATAATTCCATATTCTAAAGCTTCTTTAGCATTTAAAAAGTAATCTCTTTCGGTATCTTTTTCTATTTGTTTAATATTCTTACCTGTATTTTTGGAAAGTATAGAATTTAATTTGTGTTTTAAATTAAGTATTCTTTCAGCAACTATTTTTATTTCGGTTGCTTGTCCTTCTACACCACCTAATGGTTGATGGATCATTACTTCAGCATTTGGTAGTATGTATCTTTTTCCTTTTTTCCCACATGAAAGAAGAAAAGCTCCCATAGATGCAGACATTCCTATACAAATAGTTGAAACATCACTTTTAATAAAATTCATAGTATCCATAATTGCCATTCCTGATGTTATAGATCCACCCGGAGAATTTATATATAAAGAAATATCTTCATGATTTAATGAATCTAAATATAATAATTCACTTACAATAATATTTGCTAAATTATCATCAATTTCTCCACTTAATAAAATTATTCTATCTTTTAAAAGTCTTGAAAATATATCATAACTACGTTCTCCATTTTGTTCTTTATCAACAATAACTGGAACTAAATTCATTTTATCACCTATAATTAAAATATGTAAAATATTAATAATTATACGTTATTACTTCTTAATGTTTCGACACTTTTCATAAATAACCTTTGTTCTTCTTCAGTTAAATTAATTTTCATTGTTTCTTTTATACCTGTTCTTCCAAGTATAGCTGGTGTACTTATATATAAATCATATTCTTTATTATAAGTTGATACAGATATAATTGTATTTTCATCTCCAAGTAAAGCATTTGTTATTCTAACTAAACATACTCCTATACCAAAGTTGGTAAATCCTTTTTTTTCAATTATAAAGTATGCAGACTTTCGAACTTCTTCTTCAATTTTTGTTAATTCTTCTTTACTTAAATAATTTGTTATAGGATTAAGTCCAATTGTAGCACTATTCCATGGAACAAATTCTGAATCTCCATGTTCTCCAATAACATAAGCATGGATATTTTTAGGATTAATGTTTAATTTTTCTCCAACTAAGAATCTTAGTCTTGCTGAATCAAGTGATGTTCCAGATCCAATTACTCTTTCAGCTGGAAATCCTGATGCACGATAAACTGTATTTGTCATGATATCAAGAGGATTTGTTGCAACTAAAAATATTCCATTGAAACCTTGATTAATAACATTTTTAACTATATCTGTTAAAATAGCTTTATTTCTATTTAATAAATCAATTCTAGTTTCTCCTGGTTTTTGATTAACACCTGCTGCTATACAAACTATATCAGCGTCTTTTGTATCTTCATAAGTTCCTGCTTTAATTGAAAGTTTTGAAGGAGCAAATGCTAAACAATGATTTAAATCCATAGCATCTCCTAAAGCTTTATCATAGTTTAAATCAACTAAAACTAATTCATTAACATAGGTTCTTTGATTTAATAAGGCATATGCGTATGATGAACCAACATTACCACATCCTATTATTACAACTTTGTTTTTCATCTTTATTTTCCTTTCTAATTTTATTTTATCATACTTATTGTTTTTTTTATTATTTTATTTTATAATTATATTAACATCTTATAAAGAGCGATGGAGGGACTAGCCCTGTGAAATCGCACCAACCTATTAAGTTAGGTGGTAATGCTAGATCTATAAGATAACTTTTAATACTCAAGTTATCTTGAGTATTTTTTCTTTTTAAGATGTTAGAAAGGAGGAGTATGAATAAACAATTTATTGTATCCGAATCAGATATTTTAAAAAGAAATGATTTTTATGATTATATTGTTAATAAATATTCTTTAAAAATATTATATCCTTTTAAAAAAGATAAATTTATTAACAATAATTTTCCATTTATTGTTGATTTAAAAAGAAAAGAATTTTGGATATGTGAAAGCATTACTTGTTTAGCATGTGCTACAAGTAATAATAAAATAATTACAATAGAAAAATTTAAAAAAATGAAAGAAGGTATTTAAAATGATAGAAAAAGTAAATCCAAGTCATCCAGATAAAATAATGGATAGAATAGGTGGTGCTATAGTCGATTTAGCATATAAAAAAAGTGATAACCCTAAAATAGCTGTTGAAGGATTAATTGGACATGGTATATGTCATATAATAATTGAAACAAGTGAAAAGTTTTCTAAAAAAGAAATAGAAGAAATTGTTAAAAGAATAGGAGGTAATGTTAAATTAAATTTAAAGGTTGTTAAACAAGATAAATATTTAGCTAAGAATCAAGAAAAATTTATTAAATGTGGAGATAATGGAATATTTAAAGGAGTTCCTTTAACTAAAGAAGAAATCAAATTATCTAAAATAGCAAGAAGTATTTATAAAGAATATCCTTATGATGGAAAATATATTTTAGATAATAAGAAATTAATTATTTGTCAGAGTCATGTTGATAGTAAAATTTTAAAAAATAAATATAAAGGAATTATCAATCCTTTAGGAGATTGGATAGGAGGAATTGATGTTGATACGGGTGCAATAAATAGAAAACTTGGATCAGATATGGGAGCTAGTGTTACCGGAGGAGGACTTCATGGTAAAGACTTATCAAAAGCAGATGTTTCTTTGAATATATATGCCTTTTTAAAAGCTCAAAAAGAAAATAAAATTGTTAAAATTAGTTGTGCTATAGGAGATTATTTAGTTGATAATAAACTATATTCAGAGATAGTTGAAATAGCTAAAAATTATATTAAAAAAATAGGGGGATTTGAAAAATTTGCTGAATGGGGGTTGTTTTAAAATAAATTTATGTTTAATTATGTGAAATATGTTGCTTTTTAAAAAAAAAGTATTATATAATGATATTGGGAGGTCAGAAATGAAAAAAAATAATACGTTAAAGGTATTGCTAATTGCAATTTTATTTACTTACTTATTAACATGGATATTACCAATTACATATTTTAATAATGAATTAACAACTGATGTTAGATATCCTGTTGGATTATTTGATATGTTTAATTATCCAACACTTACTCTTTATTATTTTGGAACAACTGCTATTTATGTTCTTGCGGTTGGAGCATTCTATGGAGTATTAAATAAAACTGGTGTATTTAAAAAGATTGTAGATAAAATTGTAAAAACCTTTAAGAAGAAGGAAGTATTATTCTTTGCAATTGTTGTAGCATTTATTGCTTTATTAGTATCTTTCTGCGGATTTGGTTATGA
Organism: uncultured Clostridia bacterium; assembly: GCA_947168405.1. Taxonomy (GTDB): domain Bacteria; phylum Bacillota_I; class Bacilli_A; order RF39; family UBA660; genus RUG591. Next base: position 32,368 of record CAMVLU010000005.1, on the reverse strand, counting down.
AATTATTTTCTTTTTACCATTACTAGCCGCAATTATACTATCTATGGGATATGATAAAATTGCTGTTGCTGAAACAGTAGTTGGATCTATTGCTGTAGGATATGCAGGAAGCTTATTTGCTAAAGATATTACAGGAACATATGGAGATACATTAGCAACAACTTATACTGATTTAATTTGGTTTAGAGTTATAATGTTAGTTCTTGGAATGGCTCTTTTAGTATTTAATATTGTATATCGTATAAAGAAAAAAGAGATTAAGAAAGATGATGACAAAGAATTATTACCTGAAAAAGTTGAAAAGAAAACTAAGAAAGGAAAAGTAAAAAAATCTTGGCCAGCTATCGTTATTTTCTGCTTAATAGTAGTATTAATGATAATTGGAACATTGAACTTTAGTGGAGCTTTCAAAATTGATATATTTGAAAAATTTCATCAAAGTGTATTAGATGTTAAAATTGGAGATTTTGCTATTTTCTCTAAGATTTTAGGTTCAACTATGTCAGGAGCAAGCTTTGGTAATTGGGATGTTGCACAATATACAACGATTCTTGTTTTAGCTACTATTGTATTAGCTATTATCTATCGTGTTTCATTGAATGATATGCTTGATGGATATAAAGATGGTGCTAAGAAGTTTGGTTTAAGTGCATTCTTAATGGTAATTACATACACTGTATTAATTACTACATCTAATAACCCAATTGTATTAACAATTATTAAACCATTAATGTCAATAACAAACGGATTTAATAGTGTTACCCTTTCAATTTCAATGTTTATAGCAAGTATCTTTAATATTGATGTATACTATACATCATCAGCAATGTTACCTTATGTAACAAGTATTATTACAGACACAAGTGTTTATCCTTTAGTTGGATTTATTAGTCAAACAATGCAAGGTCTTGCAGTATTAATTGCACCAACTAGTGTAGTTCTTTTAGGAGTAATTGCTTACTTAAAAGTTAATTATACTGAATGGATAAAGAACATTTGGAAATTCTTCTTAGAATTTTTCCTACTTGCCTTTATATTATTTATTATAATTAATATAATATAGGCAAAAAAACTATTACTTATGTAGTAGTTTTTTATTTTTTGTTAATATTTTTATTCCATGTTCTTGTAATTCATTTTCATATATTTGAATTATTTCTTCTGTATCCCCATATATATCACCAAATTCATTTCTTTCTTGAATTGCAAAAAGATAATTTCTGTATGTTATAAATAGATTTAATAATTTTTTATTATTCATAGTGTATTATATGTTATAGTTTATTATAGGATATTTTTTTAAATATATTGAGATTAATTAATTTTTGTGATATATTAATAATGGGTGAGGCTAGGATGTTAGAAAACATAGATGTTATTGTTAATGGTAAAAAGTTTAATGTAAAAAAAGGTATTACTTTTTTAGAACTTAGTAAGATGTGTGATGATGATGGTGTTCATAAAGTATTACTTGGTAAAATTGGAGAAAATTATTATGAGTTAAGTGATCAAATATTTAAAACTTGTAAAGTTGAGTTTTTAGACTTGACTCATCCATATGCAAATCGTGTTTATTTAAATGGCTTAATTTATCTTGCTAATTATTGTTTTGCTGAGTTATATGGTAATTCTAATTATTTATCAACTAGGTATTCAGCTGATAAGGGATTATATATGGAATCAACTCGTAAATTAACTAAAGAAATGGTAAGTGAACTTGAAGATAAGATGAATGAAATAGTTAAGAATAATTTAAAGATTCATAAAGTTACTATTTTAAGAGAGGATGCTATTAATTATTTTAATGAAATAAAAGATTTTAAAAAAGCAGGTCTTTTAGAGTACATTACCAATACTTATGTTAGTTTATATAGATTAGGTAATACTTATAACTATATGTTTAGTTTAATGCCTGCTGAAACATCATGTTTAAATGAATTTAAGTTAACTTATTTAAATGAAGAAGGATTTATTTTAAGATTTCCAACTATTGGTGATAATGGAGAAATACCTAAATATAAACATCATCCTAAGCTATTTGAAACTTTTAAAAGATCTAAGGATTGGTGTAGAAAAGTTAATCTTGAAACATCAGTTGACTTAAATAAAATTATATCTGATAATATGATGTCTGATTTAATTAAGATTAATGAAACGGTTTATAGTGCTCAATTATTACAAACAGCATGGTCTATTTCTGAAAATAAAAAAGTTAAAATAATTCTTATTGCTGGACCATCTTCTAGTGGTAAAACTACAACAACTAGAAAATTATCAATGTATTTTAGATGTTTTGGTTTAACTCCAAAAGTTATGTCTATGGATGATTTTTTTGTAGAAAGAGAAGAAACTCCTAGAAAAGAAAATGGAGAATATGACTTTGAATGTTTAGAAGCTGTTGATTTGAAATTATTTAATTCAACTATGTCCAAAATATTAAAAGGAGAAAAAGTAAAATTACCAGTATTTAATTTTTTAACTGGTAAAAAAGAATTTAAAAAGGAAATGCAGCTTGAAGAAAAAGATATTTTATTAATAGAAGGTATTCATTGTTTAAATCCTGTTATTCTTGATAATATTGATAGAAGTAAAAAAGTTAAAATATATTTATCTGCATTAACTGAAATAAATATAGATAAAGATAATCGTATTCCAACAACGGATAATAGATTAATAAGAAGATTAATTAGAGATTATTATAGAAGAGGATATAGTCCTGAAGATACTTTAAAATTGTGGGCTAGTGTTAGAGCTGGAGAAGAAAAAAATATTTTTCCATATCAAGATGAAGCAGATTATACAATTAATACTGGACTTATATATGAATTTCCAGTTTTAAAAGTATATGCTATGCCTTTATTATATAAAGTTAAAAAAGATAGTATGTATTATGAAGATGCTAAAAGGTTGATAAGACTTTTAGATATATTTTTACCTGTTCCTAGTGAACAAGTTCCTAATGATTCTATTTTAAGAGAATTTATTGGGGGAAGTTATTTTGAATAGAGAAAGAGAGGAAAACAATGAAAGTAGCAATTAATGGATTTGGTCGTATAGGACGACTAGTATTTAGAATAATGGAGGAATATCCTAATTTAGAGGTAGTAGCAATTAATGATTTAACAGAACCAGAGCAACTTGCTTATTTGTTAAAATATGATACTAATCATCGTAATTATAGAGTAAATGAAATATCATTTGATGATGAAAATATTATTGTTGGTTCTAAAAAAATAAGAATTTATAAAGAAATGGATCCTAATAATTTACCTTGGAGAGAATTAGGAGTAGATTTTGTATTTGAATGTACAGGTCATTTTACAAGTAAAGATAAAGCAATGGCTCATATAAATGCTGGAGCAAGACATGTAATAGTATCTGCACCTTGTAAGGGAGATGTTAAAACAATAGTTTATAATGTTAATCATGGTATTTTAGATGGAAATGAAGATATTATAAGTGCAGCAAGTTGTACAACAAATTGTTTAGCACCGGTTTTAGATATTTTAGAAAAAAATATTGGAATTGAATCAGGTTATATGACAACTGTTCATGCATATACAAATGATCAAGTAACTTTAGATGTTGCTCATAAAAAAGGAATCGAGTCACGAAGAGGAAGAGCATGTGCAGCTAATATTGTTCCAACATCAACTGGAGCTGCAAGTGCTATAGGATCAGTTATTCCTAGTTTACAAGGAAAAATGAAAGGTCTTGCAATGCGCGTTCCTGTTTCAACTGGTTCAGTTGTTGATTTAGTTTTAAAATTAAAGAAGAAAGTAACAAAAGAAGAAATAAATAAATTATTTGAAAATAATCAAAATGAAACAATTAGAATTACCTATGATCCAATTGTTTCAAGTGATGTAATTGGTTCATCTAATGGATCAGTAGTAGATGGATTGTCGACTGATGTTTTAGAGACAGATGATGGAGATTTAGTAAAAATTATTTCTTGGTATGATAATGAAATGGGATATTCTTATCAAATGGTAAGAACTGCAAATTACTTTGCAAGCAAGGATTGATATGGATAGTTTTTTATATTTTATTAGAGATAATTTAATAGGATTTCATTATTTTATATATGCATTTGTTTTATTATTTTTTATGTTTTCTTTGATTGGATATCTTTTTAAAAAAAAATATGCTGTATATGAAATTAAATTAAATACTAGTCAAGGAAAAGTAGATTCTAAAAAAGAAGAAAAAACAAAATTTAAAAAAGAAATAAAAAATGAAACTAAAATCAGTAAATCTGATGAAAAGAAAGATGCAAAAGATAAAATTGTTCAAAAAGTAGAAGAAGCAAAAGCAATTAAGAAAGAAGTAAATAACGTTGTAACACCTGTTAAAGAACAAGTTGTTACTCAACAATCTGTTAAACCAAAAGAAACAATTAACACTCCAATTAAAGAAATTGAAGCAAATGTTTCTAAGCCAAAGGAAGTTGTGAATACATCTAATATACAATTAAATCAAGTTGCTCCTCAAGTAAGTGTTCCAATTCCAACGCCTCTTCCTGCAACACCGGAAGTTAAAAATCCTGTTAATATTCCTGCAACTGGGGAATCAGTAGTTGTAAAACCATTAGAAAATAAACAAACTACTGAAGTTAAAAAGACAGTTCCTACTGCAACAGCTGATGTAAGTAAACCAATACCTGAATTAAAATAGAACAAATGTTCTATTTTTTTTAAAAAAAATATAAAAATAAAAAAAAGTATGCTATAATTAATTTATATAAAAAAATAGGTGGTGAACTATGGAATTTATTCGTTTTAAAAATGTTACTAAACAATATAAAAATGGTGTTGTTGCATTATATGATTTAAATTTAAGTATAGAAAAAGGAGATTTCTGCTTTATTATAGGTGGAAGTGGATCTGGAAAAAGTACTTTTACTAAACTTTTATATAGAGAAGAAAAACCTACTAAAGGTGAAATAGTTTTAGGTGGTCTTAAAGTTAATAAATTAAGAAATTCTAATGTATATAAATTAAGAAGAAAATTAGGTATTGTTTTTCAAGATTATCGTTTGCTTCCTAAATCTAATGTATATGAAAATGTTGCATTTGCATTAGAAGTTATGGGAGAAAGTAAAAAAGATATTAGACCTAAAGTATTAAAAGCAATAGAATTAGTTGGATTAAAAAGTAAACTTCGTGATTATCCAGATAATTTATCTGGAGGTGAACAACAAAGAGTTGCAATTGCTCGTGCAATTGTTAATAATCCTAAATTATTAATATGTGACGAACCAACGGGAAATCTTGATCCAGCTATGAGTTTAGAAATAGTTGAACTACTTGATAAAATAAATAAAAAAGTAGGTACAACTGTTATTATGGTTACACATGATAAAGAGATAGTAAATCATATGAAAAAACATGTAATTGCTCTTAAAGATGGACATTTATTTAAGGATTATAAGGAAGGGGAGTATATTGATGAAGTTCTTTAGATTATTAGGAAGAAGTGTTAGAGATGCTTTTCGAAGTGTTGGAAGAAATTTTTCTTTATCTCTAGCTAGTATTTCTTGTATTATTGTTACTCTTTTAATTATTGCATTATCAATAGTTATTACTTATAATGTTAATAATTTTTCAAATGATTTAAAGAAAGATTTAACAATTGTTGCATTTGTTTCTAATGATGCAGATGATACAGATTTAGAAAAAATAAAAACCAATATAGAAGGTATAAGTAATGTTCATAGTGTTTCTTTTAAAGATAAAAAAGATATTAAAGCAGAGATGATGGAAGAAGATGAATCTTTAAAAACGGCTATGAGTGAATGGGATGAAGAATCTAATCCTTTACAACATACTTATTTAATTAAAGTAGATGATATTGAAAAAATAGGGGAAACAGCAACAGCTATTAAAAATTTAGATTATATTGATGTAGTTAAATATGGAGAAGGAATGGTTGAACAATTAGTAACTGTATTTAAAGCAGTTCAAAAAGTTGCAATTGTTGCAGTAGTTGCTTTAGTTTTGATGACAATGTTTTTAATTGTAAATACTATTAAATTAACTATCTTCTCAAGAAAAAGAGAAATATCTATTATGAGATTAGTTGGAGCTAGTAATTTTGCTATTAAACTTCCATTTGTTGTAGAAGGAATGATTCTTGGATTTATTGGTTCAATTATTCCAGTATTTGTTCTTATATATGGGTATTATTCTATGTATAAATATTTTGGTGGTAAATTATTTACAGATTTAATAAAATTAGTTAGTCCTGAACCTTTTGTTTATATAGCTAGTTTAATTATTATAGGTGTTGGAATACTTGTTGGTATGATGGGATCAGGAAGAGCTGTTAGAAAATATTTAAAAGTCTAGTAATAGGCTTTTTTTTAATAAATAACTATTAAAAAAAATATTGTCATTTTTGATATTGTATGATAATCTATTATTAAAGAAGGAAGGAGTTTTTATGAAATATTGTGAACATTGTGGGGGAAAATTAGAAGGAGATGTTACTTATTGTCCTAACTGTGGTGCAGCTCTTTCTAAGGAAGATAATAAACAAGTAGTTGAAGGACAAGTAGTTAATAATACAACTAATTCAACTGTTAAAGATAATACTGGACTTGCATTTGGTTTATCTTTATTTGGAGCATTATGTTGTACATATGCTGCTATTCCAGGACTTATTTTATCTATTCAAGCATTACAACAAATGAAAGAAGGAAAAATAAGTGATAAAAATAAATGGATGGCTATAGTTGGAATAGTTTTATCAGCAATTGGATTACTTCAAATGGTTTGGAATTTTACTCATATGGATGAAGCAAATCAAAGAGTACAAGACATAATTAATAGAGTAAATGAAAACACTAATTAGTAAACATTTTAAATTATTACTAGTTATAGCAATTTTATTAAATATATTATATATATTTATATTTCAGCCAGCATGTCCTTGGAAAAAAAATTTTAATATAGAATGTGCAGGATGTGGATTAACTAGAATGTTTATATCTTTATATAAATTAGATATATATCAGGCATTTAGGTATAATCCATTGATGTTTTGTTTATTAGTAATATTTATTATATATGGATTATATATTTTAATTTGTAAAATAATTCATAAAAAGTATTATAAAATAAAAGAAAAAGAAATGTGGATAATATTAGTATTAGTAATATTATTTATGATATTAAGAAATATTCCAGGACTTGAATATTTAAAACCAACAGTAGTAAGATAGGTTTTCTATCTTTTCTTTTTTAACATAATTAGCACTCTGTGTTGACAAGTGCTAAAAAATGAGTATAATAATAAATGAAAGGGGAGATTAATATGTATCAAAGTAATAATGAAGAAAAAGAGAATGTTCTTGAAAAATATGGTAGAGATATAACACAAGATGCTAAAAATGGAAAAATTGATCCTGTTATAGGAAGAGATGAAGAAATTCGTGGTATAACAAGAATATTATCAAGAAAAACCAAAAATAATCCCGTACTTATAGGTGAACCTGGTGTTGGTAAAACAGCAATAGTTGAAGGACTTGCTAATCGAATTGTTGCCGGAGATGTACCTAATAGTTTAAAAGATAAAAAAATATGGGAATTAGATTTAGCTAGTTTAGTTGCTGGAGCTAAATATCGTGGAGAATTTGAGGAACGTTTAAAAAATGTTTTAAATGAAATTAAAAAAAGTGAAGGTAATATTATCATGTTTATTGATGAAATACATATGATAGTTGGAAATGGTGCTGAAGGTGCTATGGATACTTCTAATATATTAAAACCAATGCTTGCAAGAGGAGAAATACACGTAATAGGTGCAACAACTTTAAATGAATATCGTAAGTATATTGAAAAAGATGGAGCATTAGAAAGACGTTTTCAAAAAATTAAAGTATCTGAACCAACTGTTGAAGATACTATTACTATACTTCGTGGTTTAAAAGAAAGATTTGAAATACATCATGGTGTATCAATTACAGATAAAGCTATAATTGCAGCAGCTACTTTATCTAATCGTTATATAACAGATAGATATTTACCTGATAAAGCAATTGATTTAGTAGATGAAGCATGTGCAACTATTCGTGTTCAAATGGATTCTGTTCCTAATGAATTAGATACAGTTACAAGAAATATTTTATCTTTAGAAATTGAAAGACAAGCTATAAAGAAAGAAAAAGATGAATTATCTAAAAATAGATTAGAACAAATAGAAAAACAATTAGTAAGTTTAAAACAACAAGAAAAAGAATTAAAAGAAGCTTGGAATAATGAAAAACAAATAAATGATGAAATAAAGAAAAAAAAGAAAGAATTAGAAGATGCTAAATTTACTTTACAAACTGCAGAAAACAGATATGATTTAGAAACAGCTGCAAGATTTAGACATGGAGAAATTCCAAGACTTGAAAAAGAATTAGAAGAACTTAATAATAAAGAAAAAAATAGATTATTAAGTGATACTGTAAATGAAGAAGATATTGCGTATGTTATATCTAAGTTAACTAATATTCCTTTAACTAAATTAGTTTCAAGTGAAAAAGAAAAATTATTAAGTTTATATGATAATATGAAGAAAAATGTTATGGGGCAAGATGAAGCATTAAAATTAGTAAGTGAATGTATATTAAAAAGTCGAAGTGGTATTAAGGATCCAAATCGACCAATTGGTTCATTTATCTTTTTAGGACCAACTGGTGTTGGTAAAACAGAAGTTGCTAAAACACTTGCCTATGAACTTTTTGATGATAAGAGCCATATGGTAAGAATTGATATGAGTGAATATATGGAAAAATTCAGTGTATCAAGATTAATTGGTTCTCCTCCAGGATATGTAGGATACGAAGAGGGTGGAGAATTAACTGAAGCCGTAAGAAGAAATCCTTATAGTATAGTATTATTTGATGAAATAGAAAAAGCTCATCCTGAAGTATTAAATTTATTATTACAAATACTTGATGATGGACGAGTAACTGATTCAAATGGTCGAACAGTTGATTTTAAAAATACGATAATTATTATGACAAGTAATTTAGGTTCAGAATATGCTTTAGAAGGAAAAGACGACTTAGTAATGCATGAACTACAAAATACTTTTAGACCAGAGTTTATTAACCGAATTGATGAAATAATTATCTTTAAACCATTAACAAAAGAAGTAATATATCAAGTACTTGATAAAATTATAAATGAAATACAAGAAAGACTAATAGATAAAAATATTAAATTAAAATTAACTGATAATGCCAAAGATTATTTAGTTGATATAGGGTATGATGTTAACTATGGAGCAAGACCTTTAAAAAGAGTAGTGTCCCGTGAACTTGAAACATTACTTGCTAATAAATTAATAAGTGGAGAAGTTCATTATGGAGAAACAGTTACATTTGATTATCAAAATAATAAACTTATTATAAGATAGAATTTAGAGAAATCTAAATTCTTTTTTTCCACATAATTGTGGAAAATTATTTTTAATAAGTGTGTTAGTAATACATAAATATAGTTTTATATTTAACTTGTTTGTAAATTTATGTAAAAATATTATTTTAATAAAATAAAAATTTATAATTAATAATTATTAAATACTTGTAATTACTTGATTAATAACTATTAAATTAAATAATTTACTAGAGTTTTAAATATTTTAATTGAATATTTTATTGAATTTTTAAATTTGTATTTAATAAATATATTTGATATATTGTTGTCATGTGCACTTTTTATAATAAAAATAAGTAAAGAAGTGTATATAAAGTTGATAATTATAATAAAAATCATTTATAATTAACTTGAGATTATATATATTAGAAAGGATTTGATAAAATGAATGAAAATAAAAATATGACGGGATATCCATCCGTTGATAAACCATGGTTAAAGTTTTATAGAGAAAATGCAGAAGAAATGGTTTATAATATTCCATTAAATAAAACAGTATGGGATGTTATAGAAGAAAAATTGGAAGAATATTATGATATTCCAGCTATTGAATATTTTAAAAAACAATTTTCAAGAGAAGAATTTAGAGATAGAGTGTATATTTGGGCAAGAACATTTAGAGCAATGGGAGTTGAAAAAAATGAAGTAGTGCCAATTTATGGACCTTTTTTTCCAGATATATGTGCAATGTGTTTAGGGTTAAATGCTATAGGAGCAGTTCCATACTTTTTAAAACTGGCTATTTCTAAAGAAGCTTTAGAAGAAGAAACTAGAGACTCTAAAATTGCTGTTGTTTATGATGGAATGTGGCCTTTAGTTTCAGGTGAATTTTCTAAAGACAAATTTAAAAAAGTTATTGTTTCGACTGTTACAGATGAAATGCCAAGTCCTAAAAAAGAGATTGTTTCTTTAATAAGTTATATAAATGCTAAAAAATCAAAATCCTATGTACCAAAAGAAAAAAAATATATTTGGATAGATGAAGCTAAAAAAATTGCGGATTATTATACAGGTAATGTTAAAGTACCATTTGAAAGTAATAGGTCAGCTTTTATCACATCTTCAAGTGGTACTACTATAGGTGGAGGCGTAAAAGGAATTGTTGCAACAAATGAAACAGCATTATCTCAAATAAATATGGCTAAAGTATCTGGTGCTCAATTTTATCCTGGGGATAGATGTTTAAATCACTTCCCACCTGCAGCTGCAACATCACTAAATGTATTATTTCTTGTTCCACTTTATAGTGGTGAGACAATAGTTCTTGATCCAAGGGTATCAGATAAAGACTTTTATAATCAATTAATTACATTAAAACCAAATGCTGCTTGTAGTACAGGCAGTGCTTGGGAAGTCTTCTTTAATCGTATAGAAAAAGAAATGAGAGAGGGAAAAAAATTTGATTTTAGTTATGCTAAAGGATGGACTTTAGGAGGAGAAGGGACGGATTTAAAAAAATTTAAAAAATGGAATGAAATAATGAAAATAGCAAATGCTCAAAATGGTATGTATTTGGGATATGGTATGTCTGAGATATTTTCTTCTGCAACAGCATCAATGAGTGATATTTCTCCAAAAAAATCAAAAATAGTAATGGATTCAGGTATTCCTTATGCAGGTACAATTATGTCTGTGTTTGATGAGCAAGGCAATGAATTGAAATATAATCAAAGAGGATATTTAAGAATTAAGTCTCCTGGTAAAATGAAGGAATATTACAATAAACCAGAATTAACTAAAGAAACTATAAAAGATGAATGGATTGATACAGGAGACATTGCAGAGGTAGATGAAGATGGATTTATTTTTGTCTATGGAAGAGAAAAAAATAATATAAAACTCAAAAATGGTAATAAAATATATTTATTTGATATAGAAAATTATATTAAACAAAATAATTTTATAGATGATGCTGTAGTTTTACAGATGCCAACGGAAGAAAATGATAACAATTTGGTTGCTCATATTGTTTTTACAGATAAAGAATTATCTAATGAAGAAATAAAAAATTATTTAGAATTATTAAATGAAAAATTAAATTATTATTTACCTAATGAAGTTAAATTATCTGCGTATGCTATTCATGATGTAATAATACCATTTTCACCAACGACATTAAAGAAGGATAGAAATAAAATGTCTAAACAAACAACTGGATACTTGCAAGTAATTGATGGAAATTTAAATAAAATTGAATTTAATTTAAATAATAATGGAAAATTAATACCAAAATGTGATATAATAACTATTGATAAAATAAAAACTATAAATAGAAGGTAGTGATGTTCATATGTGGAATATGATTTTCCTAGTGACAGGTGCTATGTTCATAGCACTTTTGTTTATTATTTTCTTTTCAAAAGATGCAATTCGTTCTAAAGAAATAGGCTTATTTAAATCATTAATAATAATTAATTGTTTTGAATATATAACCGAAATATCTTTGCAATTATTTGTTAGAAGTGTTGGAATTAATCATATTGTTGTAGATATATATGCAAAATTATATCTATTAACTTTATTAACATGGTACTGTTTTTTTACGATTTATACATTTGTAATATGTTTAAATAGAAAAGACAAAGATATTTTTGAAAATCATTTTTCTAAAGCTAAAAAAATTAATCTTTTAATTTTAGTTCTTGGATATATAATTTTATTAATATTGCCATTCAATAAATTTTATGATGGTAATAAAATGTATACTTATGGAACTGCTATTGAAATTTTTAAAATATTTGCTGTTTCATATATGTTTTTATGGATAGTTTTACTAATAAAAAATTATAAGCATTTAAAGAATAAAAGATATTTGCCAATGTTTGCAGTTTTATTATTAGGAGTTATTGGAAACGTTATTCAAACAAATGATCCAAGCATTTTAACTGCATCTATGGTAGGTACATTTGTTTGTTATATTATGTATTACACTATCGAAAATCCTGATGTAAAAATAATAAATGAATTAAATAAAAATAGAGAATTAGTTAATAAAACATTTGAAGATAAATCAAACTTTTTGTTTGTTACATCTAATCAATTAAAATCACCTTTACAAAAAATAGAAGAAATATCAAGAAGTTGTATAGAAAATAATGATAGTAATATAGAAAGTATTAGAGATATAAATAATTTATCTAATAATTTATTATTTCAAGTAAATAATGTTATGGATATATCATCTCTTACTTATAGTAATATTAAGGTTATAAATGATAAATATAATTTAAATATATTATTAAATAAGATTAGATTATCTGAAGAGAATAAAGTAAAAGAAGGAGTTAAATTTAATTTAAATATTAATGAATTAGTTCCTAAATATTTATATGGAGATTCTAAATTACTTGAACAAGTATTAATATCATTAGTTGAAAATGCTATTAAATATACTTATGAAGGATTTATAGATTTAAATGTTGATTGTATTGTTAAATATGATATGTGTAGATTAATATTTACTATAGAAGATTCAGGACTTGGTATGACTATTGATAAGATTAATGAATTATTATTAATTGATAATGAATTATCTGATGAAGAATTAAAGAGATTAGATACTAAGAATATAAATATTAATACTATAAAAAAATTGGTTGCTAAATTAGGTGGATACTTTACAATTAAAAGTGAAGTTGGAAAAGGAACTGAAATGAAAGTTGTTGTAGACCAAAAAGTTGAATCTGAAAACAATATTAATTTAAAAAATGTTTCTACTAATCAAAAAATATTATTAGCATCTAGTAATAATGATTTGACTAATCATATATTAAAAAATCTTGATAAAAGAGGATATTCTATAGATACATCTACTTATACTAATGATATATTAGATAGAGTTAGATTAAATAATGATTATGAATATATATTTATAGATGATTCTATGGATAAAAGAGCAATAGAAATACTAAAAAAATTAAAAACTAATCCTAAATTTAATACTAAAGTTATAGTAATGATTGATAAATCATTAGATATAATAAAAAATGATTTAATTAAAGATGGTTTTTATGATTGTATATTTAAAGAAGAAATTGATAAAGAATTAGAAAGAATACTTGACTAATTCTTTTTTTGTATAGTTAATATTAATTTGTAAATACTATTTTTGTGATAATATGAATAATCTTTTATTTATGATAATTAAAGGTAGTGTTGCTGTTATATATTTATTTTTAGTTATTAAAGCATTAGGTAAAAAACAAATAAGTGAACTTAATATATTTGATTATATAATTGGATTATCTTTAGGTAATATAGCAGCTGAAATGACTGTTAATGATGATATTTCTATTATAGAAGGATTAATTTCAATGAGTGTATATGGAATATTTAGTTTATTTGTTTCATTTATTACTGAAAAAAGTATCTATGCCAGACGATTAATAACTGGTGAACCTGTTATAATTATGGAAAATGGTAAAATAAGTCGAGAACAATTAAAAAAATGTAAAATTGATATAAATGATTTATTACAAGATGCTAGAGAAAGTGGTTATTTTAATATATCAGAAATTAATTATGCAATTATGGAACCATCTGGTAAAATTAGTTTTTTACCTAAAAATAAATTTCATCCAATTACTCCAAATGATATGAAAATAAAAATAGATAAAGGAGGAATAACGGCTAATTTAATATTAGATGGAAATATTATGGAAGATAATATTAAAACACTTGGTCATGATAAAAAGTGGTTAATAGATAAATTAAAAAAAGAAGGATATGATAATCCTGAAGATTTATTACTTGTTGTATGTGATTATCAAGAAAATTTAAGTATATATAAAAAAGATGAAAAAATAGATTATAAAGTATTAGAATAATTTATTTTTTTTTATATTTTTGTTGATATTTTTATTTGTTTATGCTATATTATGTACGAAGTAATTTATACTTCAAACTTCTTGGCCATTAAATTGGTCCATTAGTCCAAAAGGAGGTGCAATATATGCGTAGATATGAACTTATGTTTGTTGTTAAACCAACTTTAGAAGATGAAGCAACTTTAAAAGTTCTTGAAACAATGAAAACTTTGTTAAAAGATCAAAAAGCTGAACTTATATCTGAAAAGAATATGGGAAGACGCGAACTTGCATATGAAGTTAAAGGTTTTAAAAATGGAAATTACTTTTTATTAGTAGTTGAAGCTGAACCTGATGCTGTTAAAGAGTTTGATCGTATAGCAAACATTAACGAAGATATTATTAGACATATCGTAGTTAAAGTAGAAAAATAGGAGTAAAATATGAATAAAGTATTTTTAGTAGGACGACTTACAAGAGATCCAGAATTAAGATATGGAGCAAATAATAATGCTGTAATGCGTACAGCTATTGCAGTAGATAGAACATTTGCTAATCAAAATGGTGAAAGAGAAGCAGATTTTATTAATATTACTGCTTTTGGTAATCGTGCTGAAACAATGAAAAAATATTTAACGAAAGGAAGTCAAATTGCTGTAAGTGGTAGAATTCAAACAGGTTCTTATGATGATAAGGATGGTAAAAGAGTTTATACTACTGATGTTATTATTGATGAATTTCAATTTTTAGATTCTAGAAGTTCAAGAAATGTAGAAGGAACTGAGTCAAATAATGATTCTAGTGTTACACCTTATGATTTTTCAGATAATAGTTCAAGTGATAGTTCAGAATCTGATGTAGATCCATTTAAAGATTTTGGAGATAAAATTGAAATAGATGACAGCGATTTACCTTTCTAGAAGGAGGATAAAATGGCAGAATTTTATAGAAAAAAGAAAAAAGTATGTTATATGTGTACAACAGGTAAAGATATAAATTATAAAGATGTTGATATCTTAAAAAAATATATAAATGATAAAGGAAAAATCTTACCTAGACGTGTTACAGGAGCATGTGCTAAACATCAAAGATATATAGCTGAACAAGTTAAAAAAGCTCGTGCTATAGCATTACTTCCATTTACAAATAAGTAAAAATAATAATCTTTTGTATTTGATTACAAAAGATTTTTTTAATTTACAAGACTAGTTCTTAATGATATAATATTTATATAAATGTTTAAGGAGGTTTATATGCAAGTTATATTCTTAAAAGATTTAAAGGGACAAGGTAAAAAAGGCGAAATAAAAGAAGTAAGTGATGGATATGCTATGAACTTCTTGATAAAAAAAGGTTATGCAATTAAGAAAACTGAAGGAAGTTTAAATAAATTAAATGAACAAAAAGAAAAAGATAAAGAAATTGATTCAGAAAATAGAGAAAAAGCATTAAAATTAAAAGATAAATTAGAAAATATTACTATTAATTTTAAAGTTAAAGAATCTAAAGGAAAAATGTTTGGAAGTATTAGTACTAAACAAATAAAAGAAGAATTAAAGAAACTTGGTTATGATATAGAAAAAAATAACATTGAAAATACAACAATTAATACTTTAGGAATGCATAATGTAAAGATAGTATTGTATAAAGATATTAATTGTATTTTGAAAGTACATACAGAGGGATAATATGGCAACTAATTTAAGAACTGTACCAAATAGTAAAGAGGCTGAGCAAGCAGTTTTAAGTGCAATTTTTTTATCTAAAAGTGCCAGTGATGTGGTATTTGAAACAATAGATGATACAGCTTTTTACTATGATAATAATAAAAAAATATTTTTAGCTTTAAAGAATTTATATGATAATAGTAATCCGATTGATATGACAACAGTTACTAATGAACTTCAAAATAAAGGTTGGTTAGAAGAAATAGGTGGAGTATTATATTTAAATGAAGTAATAAATACTGAATCAACGGCTGCTAATATTAATTATTATTTAAAAATAGTAAATGATGATAGTTTACTTAGAAGATTAATTGATGTATCAAATGATGTTAATCAAATGGGATACAATACTGAAAAAGATGTTTCAGAAACTTTAGATGAAGCCGAAAGAAAAATACTTGGAATAGTTAAAGATCGAAGATCGACTGAATTTAAAAATATTAAAGATGTTGTTAATAATGTTCAAAGAAATTTACAAATACTTGCTGAAACTAAAGGTGATATTACTGGTATTGCAACTGGATGGGCTGATTTTGATAAAATGACATCAGGTCTTCATGAAAATCAGTTAATAATATTAGGAGCACGTCCTGCTATGGGAAAAACAGCATTTGCTTTAAATCTTGCTACTAATGTTGCTGTAGAATCAAAAAAATCAGTTGCTATTTTTAACTTAGAAATGGGAGCTGAACAACTTGCAAATCGTATGCTTTCAAGTTTAGGTCAAATTGAAGGATATAAATTTATGAGTGGTAAACTTAATAATAATGATTATATTAAGTTTAATGAAGCACTTAGCCAACTTGAGGATACAAATATATTTATTGATGATACACCGGGAATTACAATTGGAGAAATAAGATCTAAATGTCGAAGACTAAAAAGTTCAAGTTCAGGACTAGATTTAGTAATAATTGATTATTTACAACTTGTTTCAGGTGGTAAAAACTATGGAACTAATCGTCAACAAGAAGTATCAGATATTTCAAGATCTTTAAAAATGTTAGCTATGGAATTAAATATTCCAATTGTTGCATTGTGTCAATTATCAAGAACAGTTGAATCACGTGAAGATAAGAGACCACTTATGAGTGATCTTCGTGAATCTGGATCAATTGAACAAGATGCTGATATTGTTGCATTTTTATATAGAGATGATTATTATAATAAGGCAGCGAGAACTGATAATAATACAAGTATAAGTGAATTAATTGTCGGAAAACATCGTAACGGAACAACAGGTATAATTAATTTATTGTTTAAAAGAGATGTTAGTACATTTTTAAATTTTGCTGCTGATGTTGGAGAAGAAAGGAGTGAATCGGGTGAATAAAGAAAATAAAAGTAGTTATCCTATTTTAGGAATGATATTTGCTTTGATTTTAAGTGTTGGTATTACATTTTTTAATTCAAATAATGTTTTTAGTAAAACTAAAACTCCTATAGAAGGATATAAAGTATATTTAAAAGGTGATGCTATTGGATTGATAAAATCTGATAAAGAATTATATGATTATATTAATAAAATGCAAGATCAATTAATGAAAAAATATAATGTTAATAATGTTTATATTCCAAATGATATTAAAGTTGAAAAAGATATAACTTATGAAAGTAATATTTCAACTGTTGCAAATATTTATAATATTATAAATGAAAAGTCTCCATTTACTATTAAAGGATATAAAGTTGTTATAGATGAAACTAACTCTACATCATATGACAATGAAACAAATCAAGATGCTGAAACAATTCCAGAAACTGATAAAATAACAACAATTAATGTTTTAGATAAAGATATTTTTAAAGAAGCAGAGAAAAAAGTAATATTATCTTTTGTATCTGAACAAGATTTTAATGATTACTCAAATGATATTAGAAAAACTCTTATAGATACAGGAGAAGTAATAGAAAATTTATATGTTGATGCTAAAATTACTTTAATTGATGCCTATTTACCTGTTAATGAAAAAATATATACAACTGAAGAAGAATTAACTGAGTATTTATTATTTGGTGAAAAACAAAACATGTCATCTTATACTGTTAAAGGTGGAGATACCTTAGAAAGTGTTGCCGAAGCAAATAAGATGAATGTTAATGAAGTTTTAATTGCTAATGCAAATCTTCGTGGTAGTAGTGCTCTTCTTTATGAAGGTCAAAATATAACTGTTGGAGTTTTGAATCCCATATTTCAAACTGTTAAAGAAATTCATAAAGTTGAAGATCAAGAAATAGCTTATAAAACAGAATATGAATATGATAATACCCAATATGTAGGATATCAAAGTACAAAACAACATGGAAGTAATGGAATTAATCGTGTAACTCAAAAAATAAAAGAAGTTAATGGAGAAATAATGACAGCCTTAATTTCTAATCAACAAGAAATTAGACCAGTTGTTAATGAGATAATAGTTAAAGGTGGAAGACAACCACACATTATATCAGCTGGTAATTGGGGATGGCCAACTAATATTCCATATATTATTTCAAGTCATTATGGATGGCGTTGGGGAAGACTTCACAGTGGTGTTGATATTTCAGGAACAGGATATGGATCTCCAATTTATGCTGCTAAAGCTGGAACAGTAACAGAAATAAATTATACAGGATCTCTTGGTAATTATGTTGAAATATATCATGGAGATAATTATTATTCTAGATATTTACATATGGTAACACTTTCTCCTTATGTTCATGTAGGAGATCATGTAACAATGGGTCAAACAATAGGAGATATGGGTTGTAGTGGTAATTGTTATGGAACACACTTACACTTTGAGATATGGCAAGGAAAACCATATGGCGGAGGTCAAAGTATGAACCCATTGTTATTCTACTAATGAAAGCTATTATTCTCGGAAGTGGATCAAAAGGAAATTCTACATTACTTTTAACTGATACAAAAAAGATATTAATTGATGTAGGATTTTCTTATCCTAAATTAAAAATGAGTTTAGAAAAATATAATTATGAACCATCTGATATAGATTTTATATTATTGACTCATGAACATAAAGATCATATAACTGGTCTTGCATCTTTAATAAAAAAAGAAAAGAAATATGTATATATTCCTAAAGGAATGTATAAAGTAATTAATAAAGTTGTAGATGCTGATTATATACTTCCTGTAAATGAAGAAAAATTTCAAATAGATGATTTATCTATTAGATTATTACCAACTTCTCATGATGCAATTGATCCAGTTGGTTATTTAATTGAAGATACTGAATCAGTTGTTTATATGACAGATACAGGATATATAAGTAAAAAAAATTTAAATTATATGAAAAATAAAAATTTATATATTATAGAGAGTAATCATGATGTTGAAATGTTAATGAATGGACCATATCCATATATTTTAAAACAAAGAGTATTATCTGATCGAGGACATTTATCTAACGAAATGACAGGTAAATATTTAAAAGAAATAATTGGAGAAAATACTAAAAAAATTATTCTTGCTCATTTAAGTGAAACAAATAATTTAGAGGATTTAGCTTTAAAAACCGTAAATGATATAATTGGAAATCAAATTAGAGTTGAAGCAGCAAGACAAAATGAGGAGTTAGAAGTTACTATATGATAAAAATTATATGTGTTGGAAAAATAAAAGAACAATATTTAAAAGATGCTATAAATGAATATTTAAAAAGATTATCAAAATATACTAAAATAGATATTATAGAATTACCTGATTTTAGTTTTGATTTAAAAAAAACTCTTGAAACAGAAAGAGATTATATGTTGAAATCAATAAAAGAAAATGATTATAATATTTTATTAGATATTGAAGGCAATTCATTTAATAGTATAGAATTTGCTAATAATCTTGATAAAATAAGAAATAATTACTCAAATATTAATTTTATAATTGGAGGATCATATGGAGTTCATGATGATATAAAAAGAATTGTTAATGAAAGAATATCATTTTCTAAATTAACTTTTCCTCATCAATTATTTAGAGTAATTTTACTTGAACAAATATATCGTAGTTTTAAAATACTAAATAATGAAGAATATCATAAATAAAAAGTATCTATATATTAGATGTTTTTTTGTTGAAAAAATAAATTTTAATGATATAATGTAAATATAGAAGGAGAATAAATATGGAAGAAGAAAAGAGTAAAAAAGGGTTATATATTGGTTTAATTATATTTTTGTTATTATGTTTAGTGGGAACAGGATTTTTTATTTATAAAAGAACTTATATGGAACCAATGAAGAAAGAAGAAACAAAAGAAGAGGAAAAAGTTGAAATACCTAATTTAGCTAATATTTTAAAAATGATTCCAGTAAAAAGAGAGAATGCTAACTACATTGGCTATAAAGTTGAAGATTTAACTGATAAAGAAATAAATGATGCTATTGTAAATTATATTGTTAATAATACTGAATTAACTACTAAAGATAATGAAAAATTTTATCTTGAAAAATTATCTAATGTAGAAGATAATTTATTTAATTTCTTAGGATTAGAAAAATATGAAATCAAAATAGATGCAGGAAATTCAGATATTCGTTATAAATTAGAAAAAACAACTGAAAATGATGTTGAATATTTAAAAGTTAAACTTTCTGAAATTGCAACAGATGCATTTGATACATTCGAATTACAAGATTTAAATAATATTACATACGATGATGAAAAGAAAGAATATACTGTGAATGTTTTGGTAATTGAAAATATGGGTGGTGGACCAAGTTTAAAAATAGGAAAAGATAATATTGTTTTAAAATTAGAAGATGGAAAGACAATTTTAAAAGAAGTTCAATTTGAAAAATATAATGAAACTGATCCAATAGAATAAAAATACGGATTAATCCGTATTTTTTATATGTCTTATAGTACTATCTGCAAGTATTTCCATAGCATCAATTAAATATTCAGCTTGTAAATGATATATTTCTTTTAAAGCAGATAATTCTGTACAACCAAGTATTACTTTTTCAGAACCTAAATTTTTTAAATTATTAACAATTTTATAAAAATCATTTATATTTATTTCTTTTCCACTTTTAATACCATCATAGATAATAGATGAAATAATATTTTGTTCTTCTTTATTTGGTGTAATTAATTCAATATTATATTCATCAAGTAGTTCTTTATAAATACCACTTTGAATTGTTCCTTCTGTTGCAAGTAATCCTACTTTTTTAATATTATTAATATTTAAATATTTAACAGTTTCTTCTACTATATTAATAAATAAAATACTTGTATTATTAATAATTTCTTTATAGAAATATGATGCTGTATTACAAGGCATAACTAATAAATCACAATCAAATAACTCTAATTTTTTTACCATTTCTAATATTTTATTAATAGGATTTTCTTTAGTATTATCAAGTATATAAGAAGTTCTATCTGGAGTTGTTGGATCATTTATAACAACCATTTCTATTTCTTTGTTAAGATTTTCTAATCTAGTATTTAACATTTCCATAAATTTAACTGTTGCAAGAGGACCTAATCCTCCAATTATACCTATTTTCATTGTTTCACTTCTTTTCTAGTAAGTTCTATTACTTGTTTAATAAAATTATCATCATTTATATTAAAATTATTGTTTATTACAGGAATATATGTATTTCTTTTTATTTTGTTATAAACATCAATATTATTAAATGTTAATATTAAATAACTTGTATTACTTTGTTCTAATTTATTTAATAAATTTTTTATTTCTGATTCATCTTTTTCTAATAATTTATTATTTATAACAATATTCATAGGAATATGATCTTGATCAACATTAGCTTTAGTATTTAAAATTATTTTTTCCACAAATAATGTGGATAATTTAAAATCATTTCCTATTATTCCAATTGATTTATTCATTGTTTCCTCCTTTATAATATAATAGATATTTTTCATCTATATTTCTTTTTCTTAGTTCTAGTACTCTTTTTAAAGATAAATCTTTTTTATAATACAAGACATTTTTTACTTTTCTTTCTTTATACAATTTTTTAATTTTATCTTTAATTTCTTCATTTTTAATATATTTCATTATTATTCTTTTAGGTACTAATGTCCATAAATATTCATGATTTAAATATTCAATATTATTATCATGATGGTATATTATATCTTCAATTAAATATTTAGTAATATTTTTACCACCTAGAGTTGTAAATGAATGACTTCTTCCTTGTCTTATATTTATTTCAAATAGTTTATAAGAATTTGTTTTTTTATTATATTTTAAATCAAAGTTTGCATATCCAACATATTCTATTTTTTCTAGAAAGTCTTTCATCTTATCAAATAATTTTTGATCATAGGTTGGAATAATAGCATCATAGTCTCCATAGGACGCTGGAGCTTTATCTTCTAATATAACTTGTCCTAATGCCATGAATGTAACTTTATGATTAGAATTAACATAGGCATTTAATACTCGAAGATTTGTATCATCTCCTTCTATATATTCCTGAACAATTAAATCTTTTTCATATTCTGAATTATATACTCTTTTTAATATATCATTAAATTCATCTATATTATAGACAACAAATATTTTTTTCTTACCCCAAAAAGATGATTTCCAGTAAGTTACACTGTCGCTTGGTTTAATAATAACTGGAAAATCAAATGGAAGTTTTTGTTTATTATAATTATCTTTTGTATAAATAATAGTTTTAGGATAATCTAAATTATATTCATGACATATTTTATAAAAGTTTTCTTTAATTATTAATTTATTCATTAAGTCTAAATCAATATATGGAACATAAAAGTTTTTTTCTAATTCTTTTTTATTTTCTACAATTAGTCTTACATATACATCACTACAAGCTATTAAAATAAGTTTATTATTTTTATATTTATTTTTTATATCTTTTAATGTTTTAAAAAATATTTCTTTATTTTCAATATCTTTATTTTGATATATATCTAATAATTTAGAATATTTTGTTTCAGAATAACCTATTTTACAAACAGCAATACTTCTAATATTATATTGTTCATAAAAACCTATTGCCATTCCATAGACATTTCGATCACTTCCAAATAATATAGGAATAAATTCTTGTACTTCCATAACTACCTCACGACTTATAAAATAATTATAACACTAGAATATATCTTTTTGAATATATAAATGTTGTTTTTGACAAAAACCTGGGTATATTATATACTGAATATAGTTAAAGGAATTGATAAAATGAAATTAGTAGAATTAGAAGAAAAAGAATATAGAGAATTTACAATGAAACATAAAGCTCATTTTTTAGAGTCTTATGAATGGGGATTAGTATCGAAATATCGTGGATATAAAGTATATTACTTAGGACTTAAGGACAATGAAGAAATTAAAGCAAGTGCTTTAGTACTAGAAAAAAAATTATTATTTAGTTATACTCGTATTTATATTCCAAGAGGATTTACAATTGATTATAAAGATAAAGAACTTCTTAGAGAAATTACTAAAGAAATAAAAAAATTTGCTAAAGAGAAAAAAGCAATTGTTGTTAAAATAGATCCTGCAATTAAGTTACATACAATTGATGAAAATGCTAAGGTAATAGACGGCGAAAATAATTATGATATAGTTAAAAATTTAGAAGATGTTGGATTTATTCATTTACCACTTACAAAGTATTTTGAAACTAGTCAGCCAAGATTTACATTTAGAATTCCACTTGAAAATAGTATTGAAGAAATAGAAAATAGATATTCTAGTACAACTAAATCTAGGATAAAAAAAGCAATAAATTCTGAAGTATTTGTTGAAACTGGAGATAAAGATGATGTAAAAGAATTTTCAAGACTAATGAAATTAACTGAGAAAAGACAAGATTTTTATTCTCATGATGGAGAATTTTTTGAAAAGTTTTATGAAATATTTAGTAAAAATAATATGGTAACTTTATATCTAGGTAAGATAGATTTGGTAAAACTATCAGAAAAATTAGAAAAAGATAGACAAAGTTATTTAAAAGAATTAGATGAAATAAAAGATATTGATAGTAAAAAAGCCAATAATAGAAGAAAAGAAATTGAAAAGAATTTACATTCTATTTTGGAACAAATTAGTTTTTTAGAGAATAAGCCTAAAGAAACAATAGTAGTATCAAGTTATTTGATAGTTAAATATAATGGCTATGCATGGGCTTTATATGCTGCAAATGATATGGATTATAAAACAATGTATGCAAATTATTTAGTTTATAAAATCCAAATAGAAGATGCTTTTAATGAAAATATAAAAGTATTTGATGTATTTGGAACAATAGGTGATCCAAATTCTAATAGTTCTCTTTTAGGACTTCATGATTTTAAAAAGAAATGGGGAGGAGAATATACGGAGTTTATTGGAGAATTTGATTTAGTTTTAAATAAATTAATGTATTTTGTTTATACAAAGTTAATACCAATTTATCATAAATTAGTTAATAGAAAATTAAAGAAGGAAGTGAAATAAATGGACTTTTTTGGAGTAGTATTAGGAGGCGACATGAATACTTATGGTGTTGCTCGAGCATTCTATGAAAAATATCATAAAAAAACAGTTGTAATAGGTAAACATCCTTTATATCCAACGCATCCCAGTAAAATAATAGAAGGTTATTACTATGATACTATTTTAGAAGATGATACATTAATTCTTGCTTTAACTGATTTAAATAATAAATATCCAAATACTAAAAAAATATTATTTGGTAATACTGATTTTTATGTTGAGCATATTATGAAAAATCGTGAAAGAATAGAGAATATAAGTGATAATTATATTATTCCAATGGTATCACATGAAATGTTTAAAGAATTATTTTGTAAAGAATCATTTTATAAATTATGTGAAAAATATGATATAAATTATCCTAAATATCAAATATTTGATTTTAAAAAAGATAATATAGAAGAATATAAAGTTAAATTTGAATATCCTATCTTTATTAAACCTGCTGATACAGTTATTTATTCGGAATATAATTTTGTAGGTAAACAAAAAGGATATAAAATAGAAAGTAAAGAAGAATTAAAAAATGTTTTAAATAATATTAAAAAAAGTGGTTTTCAAGATCGATTTATTGTTCAAGAATATATTGAAGGAAACGATGAATCTATGTATGTTATTACAGCATATGTTTCCAGAAATCATAAAGTTAAAGTTATGACAGCAGGTAAAATATTAATGCATGATAGAACACCAGAATTAATTGGTAATTATAGTGCTATTACTAATGCATATATAGAAGATTTTAGTTTAAAATTAAAAGATTTCTTGGAAAAAATTAAATTTACAGGAATAGGACATTTTGATGTAGAATATGATATAAAAAGAAAAAAGTTTTATGTGTTTGAAATGAATATTCGACAAGGAAGAAGTAATTTTTATACATATGCAAGTGGTGCTAATTTAATAGAACAAATAGTAGATGATTATATATATAATAAAGATAATGAATTTTATATAGCTAATAATAAATATACAGTTTCTATCATTCCTAAATTTTTACTAAAATATTGTTTAAAGAAAAATGGACAAAATCCTGAATTTGGTAAATTTTATCGTTTTGCATTAGCTAGTTATGATAGAAATATTTTAAGATATTTATATCAAATGAGATGGGATTATCGTATTGTAAAAGGATATTTAAAGTATAATAAAAAATAATTGATTTTAAATCAGTTATTTTTATTTGTATTTTAATTATTAGTATGTTATACTTATTTATATAAAATAGAAGGTGAGATATGAAAATATATAAAAAGATAGCAATATTTGTTTTATTATTATTTGTTTTAGTACCTAATGTTAATGCTAAAACATTAAGAGATTTAAAAAATGAACTTGCTGCTATTAAAGAAAAGAAAAGTCAAAATGATTCTAAAAAGAATTTAACGAAAAATGAAATTAATTCTGTAAATTCAAATATTGAAGGTATTCGTAATAAAATTACTGAAAGTGAAAATACAATAAAAAAATTAACTGAAGATATAAATGAGTTAAATGAGAATATATCAAAAAAAGAATTAGAAATTAAAGAGATTATTCATTTTTTACAAGTTTCAAATGGAGAAAATGCTTATTTAGAGTATATATTTGGATCAAAAGATATAACAGATTTTATATATAGAAGTGCTGTTTCAGGACAACTAGTTAATTATAACGATAAATTAATAGATGAATATAATGATACAATTAAAAAAAATCAAAAGAAACAAGAAGATTTAAAAGTAGAAATGGTAAATCTTGGTGAAAAACAAAAAAATTTAGAAGCTGAATTATCTAAATTAGGTGATACATTAAAAGATTTAAATAGTATATCTGTTGATATAGATGCAGAAATTGCTGCTCAAGAAAAAGTAGTAAATTATTATGAAAAAACTCTTCAATGTAAACTTGATGAAAATATTAATTCATGTGGTAAAGTACCATATTCAGGTAAATTCATAAGACCTATTCAAAGTGGTAGAATAACAAGTAACTTTGGTTCTCGTTGTTATTGGAATGGTACTCAAGGAAGAACTGTTTGTTCATATCATTATGGAATAGATATTGCAGGAGGAGATACACAAGTATATGCTGCAGCTCCAGGAACAGTTGCCAATATTTTATGGAAACAAAGTTGTGGTGGTAATATGTTATTTGTTAACCATAATGTAGGTGGAAATTATTATACAACAGGATATTACCACTTAAAGTCAATTAATGTTAAAGTTGGAGATTATGTTGATCAAAATACAGTAATTGCTATAACTGGTGGAGACTCTTCTACATGGGGCTATGATAGATGTTCAACAGGGCGTCATTTGCATTTTGCAGTTGCAACAGGACTTTATATGAAAGATTATCTATCATGGTCTACTTATCAATCTCGAAATATAAATCCAATTACAGTAGTTAATTTCCCTGGAAGTGGAGTTTGGTTTTCTAATAGAGTTACTCGTTATTAGTAACTCTTTTTTACTTTTTTCAACAAATAAATATGATAAAATAATTAATAGGAGGCTAATATGGAATACATTAGTAGTTATCTTTGGAGTATTGCTACAATTTTATTAGTAATGTCTGGAATGTATTATTCTTTTAAACTGCATTTTTTACAATTTAATTTTAAAGAAATAATTAAAAGTTTAAAAAATAATAAAAATAATAATAATGGAATATCTCCATTTGAATCTTTAGTAGTTTCTATGGGTTCATGTATAGGTGTTGGATCTCTTGCAGGTATTGCTTTAGCTATTTTTAAAGGTGGAGTTGGGGTAATCTTTTGGGTAATTATATCTTGTTTATTAATGTCATCTAATTCATTAGTTGAAAATGCTTTAGCTATAGTTTATCGTGAAAAAAAAGATAATAATTATATAGGTGGACCAGCTTTTTATATAAAAAAAGGACTTGGATATAATAAATTATCTTTAATATATTCAATTATTATTTGTATAGCCTATTTATTTGGTTTTTTAACTATTCAATCAAATACCATTGCAACATCAATTACTACTCTTTATAAAGTTCCTAGTATTTTAATAGGAATTATAATTGGAATAATATCTTTTTTAATTATTAGAAAAGGTATTAAAGGAATAGCTAAATTTTCATCATTTTTTGTCCCTTTAATGGGAATAATATATTTATTAGTATCTTTATTTATTATAATTAAAAATATTGATATGCTTCCTAATTTGTTTTCTAGTATTATTCACGAAGCATTTAATTATAAATCAATTGAATATGGATTATTTACAACAATTATGATAGGTATTCAAAGGGGAATATTTGCTAGTGAAATAGGAAGTGGTACAAGTGCGATAGCATCAGCTTCATCTAATATGGAAAACCCAATTAGGCAAGGACAAGTTTCAGTTTTGGGTGTATATTTTACAATTTTTGTTATATGTTTATCAACAGCTTTAATTATTTTAACAAGTAATTATAATCCTCTTAATTATTCTATCGTTAATGGTATTGAAATTACGGGAGATGCTTTAAGATATCATTTAGGTGAATTTGGTAATATTATTTTATATTTTTCTTTAATTGCATTCTCTTTTTCAACAATTATATCAGGTTATTATTATGTTGAATCTAATTTATCTTTTATATTTAAATCTTTATCTAAAAATAGTATATTAATTTTAAAAATAATTACATGTTTATTATTAGTTATTTCAACAGTTATTAGTCCTGATTTTATATGGAATTTATCTGATACATTAGTAGCTTTATTAGTAATTATAAATGTTTATTCTATTCTTAATTTAAAAAAAGATGTATTGAAAGCATATTTAGATTATAAATTATTACGTTAATGTAAATTCTACATAATTTACTGGAAATTTATTTAAAATTTGATTTTTATAGAAATATATGCTATAATTTATCGGTTTGTGTGAGGAAATGGTATGATTGGAAATGATTGGGATGAAATTCTAGAAAATGAATTTAAAAAAGATTATTTTTATAATTTATTAAAATTTGTTCAAGGTGAATACGCAAGAAAAATAGTTTATCCACCTAAGAAAGAGGTATTTAAAGCTTTTAGATATACTCCTTATAGTAATTTAAAGGTTGTAATACTTGGACAAGATCCTTATCATGGAGAAGGAGAAGCAGAGGGACTTAGTTTTTCTGTTAAAGATGGAATAAGAAAACCACCTTCACTTGTTAATATTTTTAAGGAATTACAAAATGATTTAGGATATGATATTCCTAAAAGTGGTTCTTTAGTTCCTTGGGCTAAACAAGGAGTACTTCTTTTGAATACTGTTCTTACAGTAATAAAAGACCAAGCAGCAAGTCACAAAGATATTGGATGGGAACAATTTACTGATGAAGTAATAAAAATAATTAATAAAAAAGAAGAACCAGTTGTTTTTATCTTATGGGGAGGATTTGCTAGGAGCAAGAAAAAATTAATTACAAATCCTAAACATTTAATTATAGAATCTGCTCATCCATCACCACTTTCTGCATATCATGGTTTTTTTGGATCTAAACCGTTTTCTAAAACAAACGAATTTTTAATTAAAAATAAATTAAAACCAATTAATTGGAAAATTAATTAGTTTTAAAAAGGGGGAAAATAATGAATATTAAAAATGATAATAATGTTAAATTAATGGATCCATATTATGTTGGATATCATATTATGATTGAAAGTTTAGAACATAATAATGTTTTTAATGGATTATCTAAATCATTATCTTTAGCTAAATTATATTTACAATGTGATGATATTGTTCTTTATAAATTAAAAGAAGAATATAAATATGAAAGATTTAATAATACATATTTAAATAATGGATATGAAGTAGTAATAGAGATATTAAATAAAAGAAAAAATAAGATATTTGAACAAGATTTTATAGAAATAAATTTAGATGATGAAGAAATAAAAAAAATAACATTTTTACCAATTGTATTTAGAGATTTAAAATATATGTTAGTAATTATTAATAGTAAAATTAATAGTAATAAACAAAATGAATTTATGAATATATTAAAAGAATCTTTTAAAGTTATTTTAGATAAAATGGAATCTTATCATAATATGTTAAAAATGACATATCATGATGCATCAACAACACTTGAAAATAGATTATCATATAATATGAAAGCAGAGGAATATGATAGTGTTAAGCAACATGTTACATTTGTAATGATAGATTTATTTAGATTAAAATATATAAATGATAATTTTGGTCACTTAATGGGTGATTTATATATTAAAGAAGTTGCTAATATTTTAAAAAAATACTTTCCAAATAGTAGATTTAATAGTAATAGTTATAATATGTCAAATAATATTGAAAAAGGAGATCATGTATATCGTATAGGTGGAGATGAATATGTTGTTTTATCTCAACATAAAACTACTGAACAAATGGAAAAAATATTTAAAATGATTTCCTATGAAGTTAGTAATTTAAATTTAGGTATAGGAAATGATGTTCCTATTCGTATAAATTATGGTATATCTGAAAGATTCAATGACGAAAAAATGGAAGAATTATATAAATTGGCTGATGATAGATTATCAATTGATAAAAGAGAAATGTATAAAACTTTACGAATTAATAGAAGAAAATAATTATTATTTTCTTTTTTTGTCGAATAAATTATTGTTTAAAAAATCAGAATATTCATATAGTATATATGGAGGAATTCTATGTTTCAAAAATTTTCAGAAGATACTAAAAAAATATTAAAAAGATCTAAAAAAGAAATGCAAGAATTAAAACATCCATTCGTTGGAACAGAACATTTAATATTAAGTATATTAAATTATAAAGACTTGGAAATAACTAAGTTATTAAGTACTTATAATGTTAATTATGATAATTATAAAAAGGAATTAATAAATGTTTTAGGAATAGGATGTAGTTTAAATAATTATTTTATATACACTCCTATGTTAAAAAGAGTAATTGAAAATACAATTATAGATACTAAAGAAGATAATGTTGATGAAATTAATATAAATAATATATTTTTATCAATTTTAGATGAAGGAGAAGGAGTAGGTATTAGAATATTATCTCGATTAGGAGTTAATTTAGATGAATTATATAAAGAATTAGAAGAAAAAAATAAAAGAAATAATAATAAATTTAAAAAAAAGTTTTTATCTTCTATACAATTAGTAGATTTAGTTGAAAAGGCTACAAATGGAGAAATAGATCCCGTTATAGGAAGAGATAAAGAAATAAATAGATTAATAGAAATATTACTTAGAAAAAATAAAAATAATCCATTGTTAATAGGAGAAGCAGGAGTTGGAAAGACAGCCATTGTTGAAGGACTAGCTTTAAAAATTGCTGAAAAAGATGTTCCTAGTGTCTTGCTTGATAAAAAAATTCTTTCTATTTCAATGTCTAATTTAGTAGCTGGTACTAAATATCGAGGAGAGTTTGAAGAAAAAATAGAAAAGTTAATTAAGGAAATAGAAAATAATTCTAATTTAATTGTTTTTATAGATGAAATGCATTCTATAGTTGGAGCAGGAGGAGCTGAAGGTGCAATAGATGCTGCTAATATATTAAAACCAGCACTTGCTCGTGGGAAATTTCGTTTAATAGGTTCAACTACTATAAAAGAATATAAAGAAACAATTGAAAAAGATAAAGCTTTAAATAGAAGATTTCAAACAATTTTAATAGAAGAAAATACACTTGAAGAAACAAAAAATATCTTAATTAAACTTAAACCTATATATGAAAAATATCATAGAGTTATAATAAATGATAATATTATAGATTTAATAATAAATCTATCCAACAAATATATTTTTGATAGAAAAAATCCTGATAAATCGTTAGATATATTAGATGAAGTATGTGCTAAAAGGTCTTTAATTAAAGATAAAATAACTATACAAAATGAAGAATTAAATAATGAATTAAATAAAATAATAAAAGAAAAAAATAATAATATAATTAAACAAAATTTTAAAGAAGCATCTATATTAAAAGAAAAAGAAATTAAAATAGAAGATAAAATAAATAATTTATTATTAAATAAAAATAATATAAAAAAAGAAGTTACTAAAGAAGATATATTTGATGTAATTAAATCGAAAGTTAATATACCTATATATGAAACAAATAAAGAGAATTTAGTAGAAATAAATAATATAGAAAAAAAATTAAATAAAAAAGTAATAGGTCAAGAAAATGCAATTAGTCTTTTATGTAAAGAAACAAAAAAAATAAGATTGGGATTAAAAGAAAATAAAACAACGTCATTTTTGTTTGTTGGTAAAAGTGGAGTAGGTAAAACATTTCTTGCAAAAGAGTATAGTAAATTACTAAAAATGCATTTAGTTAGAATAGATGCAAGTGAGTATAAAGAAAGTCATACTATTAGTAAAATAATAGGTTCTCCTCCGGGATATGTTGGATATGAAGAAAAAACAATAATAGATGAAGTAAAAAATTATCCATATTCAGTTGTATTAATTGATGAAATAGATAAATCATGTAAAGAATTTAAAAACTTGTTATTACAAATATTAGATGAAGGTTTTATAACAAATTCAAATTTAGAAAAAATATATTTTAATCATTGTATAATAATTATGACATGCAATTCAGATTTTTCTAATGATGTTATAGGATTTGATAATAATAAAAATATAAAAGAAGACATAAATAATATTTTTTCAAATGAATTTATAAATAGAATAAATAATATAATTAAATTTAAAGAATTAACTTATGATGATATAAAAAAGATAGTTGAAAATAAAATTAAAGAAACATTATTAAAATTAAATGAACAAAAAATTGATATTAAATTACATAAAAAAGTGATTAATGAAATAATTAATCAATCTAATTATCAAGAATCAGGTGCAAGAAAGATAAATAAATTAGCAAAAGCTAATGCTCTAAGAGAAAAAATAAAAAATATTAATCCACCTC
>CAMVLU010000004.1 GCA_947168405.1 uncultured Clostridia bacterium | reverse complement strand
AGAAGCTAACAAGGAAAAAGATGAAAAACGTAAAGAGGAAGCAGAAGTTAGAAATTAGCATTAAATTCAAATCATCATACTAAAGAAGATATTATTAAGGCAAGAGAAATTAGAAAAAATAAAAAAGTAATTAAAGATTTAAAGTCATATATGAAAGATGAATAATTGGAGAGTTTTATGAATATTCAAAATTTTAATATATTAGATTATTTTGATTATAATGCTTTTGTTACTTTAACTATGTTTTTTATTTCTTTATTTGTGTTATTATTAGATAAAATATCTAAAGGAAAAACAACAAGATTATTCTTTTCAACTGAAAGAGCTTCTTTATTAAATCCTTTAACTTATATTAGATTTTTTACTCATATATTAGGACATGCTGATTGGAATCATTTATCTAGTAATTATTTAAAAATATTGTTACTTGGACCTTTAATAGAAGAAAAATATGGATCTATTAATTATTTAATAATGATTTTAATAACAGCTTTAGTTGTTGGAATATTTAATTTTATTAAAGGTAAAGCTTGGCTTAAAGGTGCTAGTTGTATATCATTTATGCTTACTGTTTTAAGTGCTTTTGTTAATATTACAGAAAAGAAAATTCCTATTACTTTAGTATTAATAATATTATTTTATATTATTGATGAAATTAAAAGTTTAAGAAAAAAAGATCATATTGCACATGATTCTCATTTAATAGGAGGTTTATGTGGAGCAGTATTTGGCTTTATTTGTATAAATCAACCAATGGTAGATATTATTAATAATTTTATAAATAGTATATTTAAATAAAAAAAAGCAATGATTTGCTTTTTTTTTAAAATATTCCAATTATTTCATCATCTATTACGTCTATGTTAAAGTAATTAGCGTTTTTTATAAGACCTGGCATCGTCATTACATCACCCATTAATATAGTAATAAATTTAGAACCATTATTAATTTTATAACCTGTAACAGTCATATCAAAGTTTTTTGGATATCCAAGAATTTTAGCATTATCAGTTATAGATACTGGAGTTTTAGATATACAAATATTATAACTTTGATATTTTTTATCGAGATTATTTAATTCATCTTTTAAATTATCTTTATAAATAATATTTTTTACTCCATACATATTTTTACAAAATTTATCTATTTTTTCTATAATAGAATCATTTTTATTATATATTTTGAAATGTTTAGTATTATTTTTATTTGTATATTCTATAATATTATCTACTAATTCTTTAGTATTTTTACTACCATTTTTATACATATTACTTATTAACATTTTACAATTTAATGAATTACAAAAATCATTTACATATTTTATATCATATTTGCTATCATCATTAAATTTATTTAAGATAACTAATAAATTGTCTGTATATTTTTGCATATTCTTTATATGAAATTCTAAGTTACTAATTCCTTCTTGTAAGTTACCATTTCCATGATATTTTAAACTTCTAATAGTAGCATTTAAAATTATTAAATCAGGATATAAATTATTGTCTTTACTTTTTATATCTAAGAATTTTAAAGCTCCACAGTCACTACCAAATCCAGCTTCAGTTATAACATAATCAGCAAGTGATAACCCTAAATTAGTTGCAATTATAGAATTACATCCATGAGCAATGTTTGCAAAAGGTCCTCCATGAATAATTACAGGATTATTTTCTAAAGATTGAACTAAATTTGGTTTCATAGCATCTTTAAGTAAAGCAACAACAGCCCCAGTTCCTCCAAGATCTTTTAAATAAATATCTTTTCCTTTTTTGCTTTTTCCAATTAAGATATTATCAAGTCTTTCTTTTAAATCATTTAAATCTTTTGATAAAGTAAATATAGCCATTATTTCAGAAGCAGCTGTAATTGTAAAACAATCTTCTCGAAGTTTAGTATTTATTTTTCTTAATGACCTATCATTTACATCAAGACATCTTGTAAAATAAACTTTATCTATTTCTAATTTGTTTCCAAAATAAATATGATTATCTATAATTGCTGATATTAAATTATTAGCTGATGTTATAGCATGAAAATCTCCTGTAAAATGAAGATTTATTTCATTCATGGGTGCAACTTGACTTTTTCCTCCTCCAGTTGCGCCACCTTTACTACCAAATACAGGTCCTAAAGAAGGTTCTCTTAAAACAGCAACAGACTTTTTACCATATCTATTCATGGCATCATTTAATCCAATTGCTAAAGTAGTTTTTCCTTCTCCATATGGAGTAGGGTTAGTTGAAGTTACAAGAATTAATTTTCCTTTTTTATTACTAGTTTTTTTAATATTTAATTTAGCCATATAATTACCATAAGGAATTAATTCTTTTTCTTTGATATTTAACTTTTTAGCAACTTCTTTAATTGGTTTTAATTTAGCTTTTTTATTAATTTCGTAATCTGTCATTATTCACCTCTATTTTAATATATATATTTTTATATCCTTTTGCAATAATTCTTTTAATTTTCTTGAATCATCTTCAATGTTATTAATTTCTTTTATTTCTGGAAATAAAGTATATAAACTATATTGTAATCCTTTTTCTATTCTTTTTTTTAAATCCATTACTGCTAGATAATGATCATATGAATTATCAAATACACCTTTTCTTGAATATATATCAAGTAATCTATTTTCAATAGTTGTAAATCCTGTTTCTAAACAAAATAAATCACATAGTTGTATTATATTATCATATATATTATGATTGTTATTTTGTAAAAAGTTATTAATAAAATCATAACTTTCTGTATCTTTTGGACCTCCTCCAGCAGTTTTATTAATATCATTATCAATAAAAGAATGAGTTAAACAATATCTTGCTTCTTCTATATATCCTAAATTATTTAGATAATTATATCCTTCTATTGGATGATTAGAATGATTTATTCTTCTTCCTATATCATGAATATATCCAAATGCAGCTGCTTTATCTGAATTTATTTTTATTGCTTTAGCAATTCTTTTGGCTGCTTCTCCAACATAAATACTATGAAGAATCCATTTGTTTTCTGGTAAATTTAATTCTTTTTTATCTTTAATATTTTGAAGTAATAATTTCAATGCTTCTTCTTCTGTTAATCTTTTCATAATCTCTTCCTTACAAAAAGATATTTTAACATAATAAAAGAAGAATTACCAGTTGTAATTCTTCTATTTTACTATTTTTGTTTTTCTTTTAATTTATCATAGTAAATTGCTTCTGCAACACTCATATATGGTGCTAACCATATTAATAGTATACCAAATGTTAATCCAGCAAGTAATCCCCATCCAATGAAACTTAATTGGAATACAAAATAATCCATTTTGTAACCTTTCATTATACGACGGCTTTCTTTCATAGCATCAGTAGCACCTAAATCAGTGTCGATAACTAGATATGGAACCATAGTATAAGCAAAAGCTAAGATAATTCCAGGAATAACAACAATTGAAGCTATTGAAACAATTATTCCAACTAAAATTTCTGAAACAAGAATGTTAATCCATTTTTCTTTCATGCAATCTAGTATGTCTTTGAAATCACATTTTCCAGTTCTTGCAAAATTAAGAACATATTTTTTGTAAGCAACTGTAGCAATTCCTAAAATAATACCAACTACTAATAAAAGAATTACGTTTACAACAGGAACTTGTGCATAACTAACAGCTCCAGTAGTTGCATCAACACTTGCTTTTGGAGTAAGTATTGTAGATAAAATTCCTCCAACAGCACCAATTGCTAATGCTGGCCAAAGTAAAGTCCAAAGATTACCTTTGATTTTAGTCTTAGCTAACTCCTTAATTTCCTTTCTGTTCATTTTAAAAATACTCCTTCCCGATACATAGATATATATCTACATATAGTATATCGTAAATTTGAAATTTTTCAAGTATTTTTTTAAATATACGATATATGTAATTATATGTTAAAAATTTAATAAATATATTGATTAATCATCTAAATTTATAGTATAATTTAAATTAAGTGAGGTTATATGAAAATAAGTATAAAAAATTATTCAAATGTTTTTGTTTTAGTAAGTTCAATTTTATTTTTAATTTTAGGAGCAGTTATGTATACTAATCCTAAAGAAGTAGTTATATTTACTACTTATATTTTTGGAGGTTTATTAGTAGCTATAGGACTTTTTAAATGTGTTAAAAACTATTTAGATGTAAAAAAAGATAATTATACTTCATCTACAGAAATGGTTGTAGGACTTGTATTAAGTATTTTAGGAATAGTATGTATATTTTTAGCAGGTGTTGTTGAAGCCTTTATCAGATTAATAATAGGTGGATGGATATTATATTCTGGAATTAATAGATTAATATTATCATTTAATTTAGATAAAAGATTTAGTAAATTTTGGGTATCAATCATTTTATCAATTTTATTAATTGCAGGAGGATTATATACTATTTTAGAATCTAATTTAGCTTTTAAAGCAATAGGAATAGTTTTAATGGTATATGCTGTTTTAGAAATAATAGGTTATATATTTAATGGAAAAAGTTATAAGAATACTAGTAAGAAAAAAGAAAAAATAACTGATGCTGATATAGTTGAAGTAAAAAAAATATCTAATAAAAAAGATTCAAAATAGAATCTTTTTATTTTATCAAATTATTTATAACATTAATAAATTGTTCATTACATAAATATAGATTTAAAATATAAAATATTAAAGCAAGTCTTGAATATAACTTAAATTTATTTAAATAATCATTTTTTACTATATTGTTAATTAATATAACAAAGTAAATTAATTCTAACAATAAAAATAATGTTACTTGAAGTCTTAGTATTGTAAATGTATATGCATTTATATAAAGTATCATTCTATAATAAGAATTGAATATTAATAAAATTGAAAATCCAATTAAAATAAGCAATAATGTTTTAATAAGTTTATTATCTTTTAATTTTGTTTTATAAAGAATAAATATTGTTATTATATAATTAATACTTGTAATAAATAATAATTGAAAAAATCCTTCTCTAGCATAGCTTGCATATGTATATTCACTTGGAATATGTAAAAAATTAGTTGTTAATTTAGATATTTCTGCTATTATAAATAACCCAAATACTAAATTTAAAAGAATTAATATAGTTGAAATAATTGTACTTGGAACATTAATATATTTTATTTCTTCTTTTACTTCTTTTCTTTTTAACATGTAATTTATAAATATACTAAATGTTAAAATAAATACTATAATGATAATAAAGATATTTTTTATAATAAATTCTATATCTATTACATTAAATATATTATCCAGAATATGATGAATAAAATACTCAAAGTAAGAATCAGCACTTGATAAAAGAGATATCATTAAACAACAAATTGGAATACCTATTAAAATACCTATTATTATATAAAATATTTTATTTTTTTTAGTTTTTTCTTTCCATATACTATCTAATTTGTTTAAATTAGTAAATAATCTACTAGGAATATCTTCAATAAATAAGATAAATAATTTTTTACTAATATTTTTATTTAAAAGAGATAGTATAAAATAAGTTATTATAATTGGTAAAATAATAATATTTAAAAATATATTACTGCTATCTACTTTAAATAAAATAGGTATTAATAATCTATAATTTTTATTATTAGTTTTAATTATACTATATTTCAAATTTAAAATATAATTAATTAAAACTAAAATAATTGGAATAATAAATCCTCTTAAATAAAAATCAATATTTAAATTAAAAATAATCGTAATAATTAATGTTGTAATTAAAGTTGTTGTAGTTAAAAATTTTAAATCATATTTTTGATATGATTCTTTTATATCATTAAAATCCATTTTAATCCTCCTTATATTCTAATATATCTTTTGGACTACAATTCAGTACTTTACAAATAATATCTAATGTAGAAAATCTTATAGCTCTTGCTTTATTTGTTTTTAAAATAGATAGGTTAGTGGTTGTAATTCCTGTTTGTTTACTAAGCTCATTTAAACTCATTTTTCTTTTAGCCATCATGACATCTAAATTTACTACTATCATATTGTATAATCCAACTCCTTTTTATGATTAATTGCTTCTTTAAATATTTCACTTAATGTGTAAAAGCATAAACTAACAATAAAAGTTATTACACATATAGCAATTGATATAATAGTTGGAATAAATAGTATTTTAATAAAAATAATAATTG
Source organism: uncultured Clostridia bacterium (assembly GCA_947168405.1). Classification (GTDB taxonomy): domain Bacteria; phylum Bacillota_I; class Bacilli_A; order RF39; family UBA660; genus RUG591. The sequence continues at coordinate 33,303 of CAMVLU010000004.1, read as the reverse complement.
ATAATATTATAAAAAATAAAGATATTATTTTTAAATATTTTGAAGTACTCATAATAAATGGGCCATTTTTATCAATACTAGAAAACATTAAAATTAAAATATAAATAATACTTAAACTAAATAGATAACAAATATATAAAGTTATTTGATATAAAATAGTTTGATCTGCAAATACTTTTAAATTTTCAGTTCCAATTAAATTATAAATAGTTGGAATAAAGGGAATTAATATTATTCCGATTATAAATATTATTTTTAATACATAAGAAATAATTTTAGTTAAATTAAAATTTGACATAATTTCACCTCAATAAATAATATATCATATTTTTATTGTTTGTCAATATAAATTTATTGATAATCATAAAATTATTTTTATGATATAGTTTAAGATATATTATTTAAATTTATTTTTTTTTTTTAAATTACTATTTTGATAAGTAATTCTTCAAAAGTATATAAAAAATTCACAAAAAAAACATATAATTTTTCATAATTTGTGATATACTTATTTAGGTAGGAGAAAAAAAGAATGAAAAAGGAATTTAAAACCCTTGATGAACAAATAAATATATTTAAAGCCAAAGGGTTAAAGGTTGACAATCCTGAATATGCAAAAGATGTTTTATTTCGTGAAAACTATTTCTTTTTAAATGGATATAGACATTTATTTATGAAAAGTAATGTTGATAGAAGATATATAGATGGTTCTACTTTTGAAGAATTATATAGTATGTTTTTATTTGATAGAACTTTAAGAAATATATTGTTTAAAAATATTTTAATAATTGAAAATAATATTAAATCAATTATTAGTTATCAATTATCTTCTAAATATGGATATAGAGAAAAAGAATATTTAGTTCCTAAAAACTTTACTGCAAATAAAGAAAAGTCTAGACAAGTAGTTGATATTCTTAAAAAGATGAAAAGACAAATTAACTTTAATGCATCTCAGCATTCAGCAACAAGTCATTATGTTAATAATTATGGATATATTCCTCTTTGGGTACTTGTTAAAGTATTATCATTTGGAATAGTTGGAGAATTATATTCTATATTAAAAAAAGAAGATCAAATGTCTATTGCTGATATTTATGGATTAGATGTTGATACATTAGCAAATTACTTGACAATATTATCAAATTATCGTAATCTATGTGCACATGAAGATATAGTTTTTTGTAATAAAACACAAAGAGAATTAGAGGATAATGTTTATCATAAATTACTAAATATTCCTATAATGGATGATGAGTATATATATGGTAAAAATGATTTATTTGCTTTAATAATTGTATTAAAAAGAATGTTAAAAGATGAAGAATTTTCTAATTTTATTGAAGAAATAAAACATAATATAGAGAATTTAGAAATGAATTTACATAGTATTAAAATTGATAAAGTATTAGATGGAATGGGATTTCCAAAAAATTATTACGATTTAAAAAATATAAATGAGGTGGTAAAATGAAAAAAAATAATTATTTTGGTTTAGTTTTAGGTCTATTTGTTGCATTTGTTTTAGGTGGAGTTTTAATGTATTTTTTAACAATTAATTCTGATCAAATTAGTTCACTTTTGGGTAAAGAAATTAAAACAACTTCTGGAAGTGTTGTTCGTGCTTATAGTGGAACAGTTATTGTAAATGATGGATCATTGTCAGCAAGTGTTGAAAAAGTATATGATGCTGTAATGATGATTAGAAATTATAAAGAAAATCAAATACAATCAACTGGATCTGGATTTGTTTATAAAACAGATGATAAATATGGATATGTTTTAACAAATCATCATGTTATTGATGGAGCAAGTAAAATAACATTAATTAGAAGTGATGATAAAGAAATTGAAGGAACTGTTTTAGGAAGTGATGTTTACCTCGATTTAGCAGTTGTTAGAATTAATAAAGATGAAGTTATAGATAAAGCTGTAATTACAACAAGTGAAAATTCAAAAGTAGGTGATACTGTATTTACAATAGGTTCCCCTTTAGGATATGAATATCGTGGAACAGTTACTGATGGAATTTTATCAGGTAAAGATCGTATGGTTTCTGTAAGTATATCTGGTAATACTAATGATTATGTAATGAAAGTATTGCAAACAAATGCAGCAGTTAATCCTGGTAACAGTGGTGGACCTTTACTAAACGCAAGTGGAGAAGTAATTGGAATTATATCTTTAAAACTTGTTCAAACAGAAGTAGAAAATATGGGATTTGCTATACCTATTGAATATGCTATGAGCCATATAGAAAATTTAGAACAAGGAAAAGCAATTGTTAGACCAATGCTTGGAATAAGTATGGTTAATGCAAATGATACATATTCTTTATATAGAAGTAGAATAGTTTTAGATGAAAGTATCACAGAAGGAGTTGTTGTTGTAGAAATATCTAAAGACTCTGGTGCTAGTAAATCTGATTTACAAAAAGGTGATGTAATTACTAAATTAAATGATGAAAAGATTAGCAATGTTGCATATTTAAGATATGAATTATATAAGTATAGTGTTGGAGATACAATTACAGTTACTTATTTAAGAGATGGTAAAGAACATACAACAAAAATAAAATTAACTGAATATAAAGAAAATTAAAAGGATGTTATTTTGAACATCCTTTTTTTAATTCATCATTTAAATATTTAATACATGCATCAGTCCATGTATCATTACAAACTGGAATATTATTATCTTTTAAGAATTGGAATATTTCTATTTTATCATTTCCTGATAATTCTATTAGTTCGCCATTTATATTAAATGTATAAGTAGAATTTAATATATTACCAAGTCCACTTTCACTTAATCTATTAATATAACGTATTCCTTTAACATTCATTCTAAATAATTTTTTATCTTCAATTGATAAGATTCTATCTGCAACTTCAACTAATTCAAAAACATCATAATTTGTAATTAATAGAAAATCTATAATTGAAATGCTAGAGTTTTCTTTAATAATATTTAATATTGTATAAACATCATTTTCAATTATTTCATTTTTTATTTGTTCTTTTTTATTTGTTGCTTCAACAAATTTATTATATAATTCAGGTTTTTTTGTTTTAATTTTAGCAATATATTGTTTAAATAAAGTTTTACTTAAATTTTTATTAAAACAGTATCTTGTTATTGTATAATCACTTTCAATATAATCTATTATAGTATTATTCATATGATCATCTAAATTTACATTATCACACTTACTTGGTGTTTCTAATTTAGCTTTATATGTCTCATATAATTTTAAATTATTATAGATTCTATTTTTTAGTATTTCATTTGCATAATAAATATCAGGTCTAAAATTAATAAAGTAATCCATTAAATTATTTTTTAATATTTTATAATCAAAAGTAATTGAATCTAAAAATTTAATAACTAAATTATCATCAGTTATTGTTGATAATTTATTAATAATATTTACATAATCTGGAATTGGAAAATTACTATTAATATAATTTACTATATGTTCTAAAAAATTTTTTAATGAAATATCAAAGTAAACACAATATTCTTTTAAAACACTTATATTTCTATCATTCATTGTATAAAGTCTGTAGTAAATATCATCTTTATAATTTTGTCTATTTGATTTATCCATAACATCTCCCCCTTAATAAATCTGTGATATTATATCATACATTTAAAATTAAATCAAGAAAAAAAGAATTTAGTTCGTTGAACCAAATCCTCCAGTTCCTCTTTCTGTTTCTGAAAGTTCATCTACTACAGTGAAATCTACTTGCATATAAGGTGTTATTATTATTTGAGCAATTCTTTCATTTGGAGATATTATTTGTTCTTCTTTTGATTGATTATAAAGAACAACTTTTACTTCTCCTCGATAATCTGCATCAATTACTCCAACTTTATTTGCAGGTGCTAATCCTTTTTTAGTTCCAAGTGAACTTCTTGCATATATTAAACCTACATATCCCTTAGGAATAGCCATAGAAAGTCCTGTTGATATAACTTTAGTTTCTCCCGGATTAATTGTTATTTCTTCATCTAAAATTGCATATAAATCGGCTCCAGCTGAATCTACTGTTCCATATGTTGGAATAATAGCTCTCTCATCTAACTTTTTAATTTCTAATTTTTCCATTTTAAACTCCTTCTTAAATATTATATCAAATTTACTATACAATTATAGTTGCAATTGCAACATTTTAAAGTATATAATATATTTAATGAGGTGCATATGAAAACATTGTTTGATGAAATAGATGATAAAGAAAAAGATAAAATTTTAAAAGTACTTGAAACTAAACCAATTATATTTTCTAAAAATGAAATTATTTCAAATAATGAAGTTAACTATAATATAGGAATTATTTTAAAAGGAGAAGCAAATGTTGAAAAATATGACTATGATGGTAATAGATCTATTTTAGAAAAATTATCTGATAATTCTTTATTTGGAAAATATTTTTATCAATTTGGAAAAGATATTTCGATTGTCACGACAATGGAATGTGAAGTTTTATTATTAGATTATGATTCTATAATTAATAAAGTAAAAAATAAAGTATTTTTGAGTAATTTTTTTAATTTATTATCAAAGAAAATTATAGATGAAAACATAAGATTAGAAATACTTTCTAAAAGAACTATCAAAGATAAATTATTATCATATTTTTTAATTCTTTCAAAAGATAAACCTAAACAAATATTTACTTTACCATTTACGTATACAGATTTAGCTGATTATTTATTTGTTGATAGAAGTGCTATGATGAGAGAAATAAAAAAATTGAAAAATTCTGGAATAATAAAAACAAAAGGAAAATTAATTAAATTAATTAATTAATTTTTTTTCTTTTGTTTTTTGTTTTTTTTCGTATAATTTATATAATACTTTTTTTATAAATTTTAATTTTTCTTTTTTATTTAAATAATAATTTTCATTTATATAGTATAGAAAATCAAAGTCATTTACTATTGATATTGTAATATCATTTTTATCAATAATATAGTATGGTTTATCTCCATAGACACAGTTTTTTAAATATCTTTTATATAATAAAGGATTTTTCCAATTGTCATTTATAGTATCTTTTTTTTCAATTATAAAACTTTCATCAAATTTATCATATTCAATTCTTGCTTCTAAAAAAGGTGATTTTTGAAAAGTAAAATAATAATTGTATAAACCAATTCCAAATTCTAATAAGTCTAAAGGAATATCACATTTAATAATAGTACTTTCTTTATTGTAATATTTTGTTTTTTGTAAAAATTCTGCATGTTCTGGGAAAAAATAAAAATGTAAATATTCTTTATTATTTTCATATTGAAAAGTATTTATTCCTTTCCAAGGACTATTTATTATTTTAGTATTATCTTTTAAAACCACTCTATATAAAAACATAATATCCCTCTTGGAGAAATATTATATCATATAGTTATTTATTTGTAACAATAATTCTTTTTTTAGTTTTACCACATAGACTATTCATAGATACATTAAAAAATTTAGATAATTCATATAAATTAGATGTAGATATTTCAATTAAACCTTTTTCATATTTAGTAATACATGCTTGAGTAACTCTTAATTTGTTTGCTAGTTTCTTTTGAGATATGTTGTTTTCTTTTCTTAATTTGTGTATATTTTTACCAAGCGTCTCCTTATTTAAACCTTTTTTTAATAAAGAATTATCTTTATCATTAGTTAGACCTAAGACATAATCAATACTATAGTTAAAATAATCTGCATACATAGATAAATATTTTAAGGGAATAATATTTATACCAAGTTCCCATAAAGAATATCTAGCTCTTTTAACATGCAATATTTTAGCCATTTGTTCTTGACTTAAATCATGATCTTCTCGTATATCTTTAAGTCGTTCAAACGTAATCATTATTTTACCACCAAATTCATTTTTACATTTTGAGTGGTATATTATTATTAATTGCTATTGTCAGTTATATTTTTTTAAAAAATATGATATACTAACCTAAGTGAGGATATTATGAATGTAAAAAATGAAGTACTTATTTTAGATTCTTATTATTCAGAATTAAAATATTATAAAGATTATTTAAATATTATAAAAAAACATAAACCATTCTTTTTTCAATTTAATAAAAAAAAGAAATATAATAAAGAAATAATAATTGTTGAAGAAAAAATTAATTCATGTGAACAGAAAATAAAACAATTTATTGAAAATCAAAACTCTTATAGAAAAATATAACATATTATTATTTATTATTTTGTTTTTATTCATATCATGTGATATTTATTTATGCTATAATATTCTTGGTGATGTTATGAATTTATCAAAATCAAGATATACACAAGGTATAACGTGTAAAAAAAAATTATGGTTATCATGCTATAAACCAGAAGAAGCAGAAGATTTAGGAAATGATTCGGTTCTTGAAAATGGTAATAAAATAGGAGATTTAGCAAGACATTTATTTGGAGATAATTATATCTTAATTGACTTTGATAAAGGAATTCAAAGTATGTTAGATGAAACAAAAAAATATTTGAAAGAAAAACCAAATATTATCTGTGAAGCATCATTTAATTATGATGGTAATTTTTGTTCTGTAGATGTTTTAAAAAATGATAAAGATTGTGTAGAAATATATGAAGTAAAATCTTCTACTGAGATAAGCGATATATATATTCATGATATTTCATATCAAACTTGGGTTTTAAAAAAGTGTGGATTAAAAGTAAAAAAATCTTTTATTGTATATGTTAATAATCATTATGTTAAAAATGGTGAATTAAATATTAATAAATTCTTTAATATTAAAGATGTTACTGATTTACTTGATTTAGATAAAGTAGAAAATAATATTAAAGATTTAAAAGAAGTTTTAAATTCTAAAGATGAACCTAATATTGATTTATCAATTTCATGTCATAAACCATATGATTGTCCTTTCTTTAAGTATTGTATAAAGAAATTACCTTCACCTAATGTATTTGATTTAGGTTGGAATGTTCGTTTTGATAAAAAAATAGAAATGTATAAGAGAGGAAATATTACTTATAAAGATATAATAAATAAAGAAGTAGTTAATGATAAAGCAATTGAACAAATAAATTTTGAACTTGAAAATGATAAACCCAAAATTAATGAAAATAATATAAAAAAACTCTTAAATACTTTTAAATATCCCTTATACTTTTTAGATTTTGAATCATATCAATCAAGTATTCCTACAATAGATGGAACTAGACCTTATCAACAAATATGTTTTCAATATAGTTTACATTATTATTTAGAAGAAAATGGAGAATTATTTCATAAAGAATATTTATGTGATGATTATGAAGGTAATCCTATGTATGGATTATGTAGGCAATTATGTGAAGATATTCCTATGAATTCATGTGTTTTAGTGTATAATCAAACATTTGAAAAAGCAAGACTTAGAGAAATGGCTGAATTATTTCCAGAATTTCGTGAACATTTATTAAATATTAGAGATAATATAATTGATTTAATGATTCCTTTTTCTAATCAAGATTATTACGTAAAAGATATGGGAGGTAGTTATTCTATAAAAAAAGTTTTACCTGCTTTATTTCCAAATGATCCTAGTTTAGATTATCATAATTTAGAACAAGTACATAAAGGTGATGAAGCTAGTAATTCATATTTACTGTTACCAACACTAAGTTATGAAGAACAAAAGACTTTAAGAAAAAATATGCTTAAATATTGTGAACTTGATACTTATGCAATGGTAAAAATATTTGAAAAATTAAAAAAGATATAAGAAAGGTATTTAATTTTAAAAAATTATGATATAATACTTATATCTTGCTTGTGTGGCGGAACTGGTAGACGCGCACGACTCAAAATCGTGTATCTATGATGTGAGGGTTCGATTCCCTCCACAAGCACCACGTGAAATATTAAATAGCTAATAATATGTTAGTTATTTTTTTTATATTGTGATATAATATAATAAATAGTTAAAAAATATAGTATGAGGTATATTATGAATAAACTTCCTAAAATTATTTTTAGAAAAATGACATTAGAAGAAAATATTGAAATTATTAAATGGTCTTATTTTGAAGATAATGCTTTATTAAGTGTTCATGATTATACAATTGAATGTTTTCCAGAATTAGCAAATATTGATAAAAATTTATCCAAAGATGAAATATATAAAATAATTGAAAAAGTAGTAAAAAAAGATTATTTAAAAAATGAATCTAAAATTGAAATAGAAGTAAAAAGATATAATAAATTATGGGAAAAATATAATGATATTTATTTTGAAAATTTATCTAGATATTTAAATATTGAATGGATTTATGAAGATATAATAGATGCAAGTGTAGGAATAATACCAGTTTTTCCAAGATATTTAGATAATAATAGCTTTTCTATTGGATTTAATGTTAGTGAAAGTAAATTAATCGAAGTATCAGCACATGAAACATTACATTTTTGGTGGTTTATTAAATGGAAACAGTTATACCCACAAATTCAAAGAAGGGAATATAATTCACCATATCTTTCTTGGCAATATAGTGAAATGGTAACAGATCCAATATTAAATGATAAACCATTTAATAAAATATTTAAATTTAATGAAAGAGGATATGATTCTTTTTATGAAATGTATGATGGTGATAAATTAGTAATGGATAAATTAAGGGATATTTATAAAGAAGATATATCTATTGAGAAAAAAATAAAACGAGGTTTTGAATATTTGAAAAGTATTAATAATAAATGATATAAAAAATAATAATATGTGATATAATACTATCAACAAGAGGAATAATGTATGGAAAATAATAATGAAAATAAATCTTTATTAACTCATAGAAATAGATTTGTAGAGTCATTAACATCTCGAGTTGTTGGAAGATTAAATGAAAAATATATACCTAGTTCTTTTGATGAATTATCTGATGAAAATAAAGATAAATTATTATTTGTTGATAGGTATTATCAATTAAATATTATATCTCGTGAAATGGCAATTCAGATTATGTCATCTATAATAGAATGTGAAGGATGGATTAATAGATTTCGTGAATATAATGAAGATTTATTAATAGATAAATTAAAAGAAATAACTGAATTATTGTGGTTAAAAAGAAAAAATTTATTTATTGATTTAGAAATGGGGATTATTACTAAAGATATATTTGTAAGAGTAAATTCTATAATATATAGATTTGAAAAGAATAATTATGTAAATAATTTAAGAATGGCTGTTATTATGGATAATCCTAAAAATATAGAAGTAATATATAATAAAAGTAGTAAATAAAATGGAGGCAATTATGGAAAAGAAAATAATGTTAACTGGAGATAGACCTACAGGTAAACTTCATTTAGGTCACTATGTTGGTTCATTAAAAAATAGAGTAGAAATGCAAAATTCAGGTAAGTATAAACCATATATTTTTATATCTGATTTACAAGCTTTAACTGATAACGCTAGAGATCCAGAAAAGATTAGAAAAAGTTTAATTGAAGTAGCACTTGATTATTTATCAGTTGGAATAGATCCTGAAAAAAGTGTTGTTTTTGTACAATCTCAAATACCTGAATTAGCAGAGTTAACGATGTATTATATGAATTTAGTTAGTTTAGGAAGATTAAAAAGAAATCCTACTATAAAAACAGAAATGAAAGATAAAGGATATGATAATAATGTTCCTGTCGGTTTTTTAACTTATCCAATTAGTCAAGCAGCTGATATAACTGCCTTTGATGCTGAAATAGTTCCAGGAGGAGTTGATCAAGAACCAATAATAGAACAAGATAGAGAAATAGTTAGAGCATTTAATTCTATATATGGAGATACTCTTGTAGAACCTAAATTAATTGTTCCTGAAAATAAAATATGTCAAAGATTACCTGGAATAGATGGTAAAAGTAAAATGAGTAAAAGTTTAAATAATTGTATTTATTTATCAGATTCTAAGGAAGTTGTTAAACAAAAAGTAATGAGTATGTATACAGATCCTAATCATATAAGAGTAGAAGATCCTGGAGATGTTAAAAATAATGTTGTGTTTAAATATTTAGAAGCCTTTGCAACTGATGAACATTTTGTTAAATATTTACCTGAATATAAGAATTTAGATGAATTAAAAAAACATTATCAAAAAGGTGGATTAGGTGATGTTAAAATTAAAAAATTCTTAATAAATGTCTTAGAAGAAATATTAGAACCTATAAGAGAAAAAAGACATTATTATGAAGAACATTTAGATTTTGTATATGATATGCTTGAGAAAGGTAGTCGTGAAGCTAGAAAAAAAGCTCAAGAAGTATTACATAGAGTAAGAAAAGCAATTGGTGTTGAATACTTTGAAAATAAAAATCTTAAATATAATAGAGATGAAAATTAATATTTCATCTTTTTTTTATAAAAAAATATGATATAATGTTTAAGGATAATAGAAGGTGCAATATGAAAGAAGTAAAAATATATTATTATAGATTAGGAATAATTAGAATAGTATCTTGTTTATTAGTATTACTATACCATTTAAATATAATTCCTGGTGGATATTTAGCTGTATGTACTTTCTTTACTTTAAGTGGTTATTTAAGTTGTGTGTCATCTTTAAAAAGTAAAAATTTTTCTATAAAAAATTATTATAAAAATATTTTATTAAAAATATATTTACCTTTAATAACTGTAGTATTTTTAACTTTAATAGTATTTAAACAATTTAATAACATTACTTGGTTAAATTTAAAACCTGAAACTTTATCTGTTTTGTTTGGATATAATAATTTTTGGCAATTAGGAGCAAAACTTGATTATTTTGCTAGACATATTAATTCTCCTTTTATGCATTTATGGTATATAGCTATATTATTGCAATTTGATTTATTATTTCCTTTAATATTTAAATTATTTAAAAAATTAGATGATAAAATTAATAAAAATTTATCTTTAATATTAGTAAGTTTTTTAACTTTATTATCAACTTTATTATTTGTATATTTAAGTATTACTAAAGATATTATGGTTGTGTATTATAATACTTTTGCTAGAAGTTTTTCTCTTTTATTTGGAGTTTTATTTGCTTTAATTCAATCTAAAAGAAATAAGAAAATTAATAAATTTATTAAAAAAATTAATAGAGTAATATATGGAATATTTTTACTAATATTAATTACCTTATGTATTATTGTTCCTGATACTTCGAAATATTTTTATTTATATATGATAATTGCTACTATAATAAGTGTTGAATTAATTAAATATTCTACTATTACTTATTCTAAAAATAATATAATAAATAATACCGTTAAGAAATTTTCACTTGCAACCTATGAAATATATTTAGTTCAATATCCTGTTATATTCTTTGTTGAATATTTAGTTGTTAAAGATAATTTAAAATTATTAATTATTTTTGTATCGACAATTATTATTTCTTATATATTACATTTTATTTTAAATATATTTACAAAAAAGATAATTATAAGAATTATTAAAATAATATTATTATGTTGTATTATTCTTCCTGGAATTTATATATTAATTACTGAAAAAGATAATACTAAAGAAATGAAAGAATTAGAAAATTTATTAAATTCTAATTTAAAACTTATAGAAGAAAGAAATAATAATTTTGAAAATAATTTAAATAAAGAACAAGAAGAATGGAATAAAGTTCTTGATAATATGAAAAGTGAAGAAGATAATATTGCTGATCAGATAAAACAAATTCAGGTTGTTGGAATAGGAGATTCTGTTTTATTAGGTGCAATTGATGAATTTTATAAAACATTTCCTAATGGATATTTTGATGGTAAAGTATCTCGTTCTATCATAGGTGCAGAAGATTTATTAGTTAGTTTAAAAAATAGTGGTAAATTAAGTAATACTTTAATATTGGCTTTAGCTAATAATGGTGATTATTCTGATAGAGTTAATAAGGGTTTAATGAATATAGTAGGTAATAGAGAAATATATTGGGTAAGTGCTGTTAAAGCAGATGATCCGAAGTTTAATACAAGATTTAAACAATTTGCTGCAAGTTATCCTAATATTCATATTGTTGAATGGGAAGAAGCTTCTAAAAATCATCCAGAGTATTTTTATGCTGATGGTATACATTTAAAAGATCCTGGTAAAGTTGCCTATGTTAAAACTATTTATGATACTATTTATAATAATTATTTAAATGAATTAAAAAATAAACAAAATGAAACAATAAAACAACATGAAGAAGAATTAAAACAAAAAATTACTTTTTATGGAAATGATGCTTTAACTTATTCTTTTAATTATTTAAAAGATAAATTTGAAAATTCTAATTTTAATATAAAAAAAGATTATAAATTTGATAGTTTATATAAAGATTTAAGTGAAAAAATTAATAATGAAACATTAGAATATAAAATTGTATTATTGTTTGATAATGAATCTTCTTTAAATAAAAATGAATATAATAAAATTATTGAATTATGTAAAAATCATAAAATATATATTATTAATTTAACTAATGAAGAATTAAATTTTGAAAATGATTTAGTTAAAGTAATAGATTTTTATGAAGAAATTAAGAATAATAAAGAATATTTAGCAGTTGATAAAGTTCATTTATCTAGTAAAGGAAATGAAAAATTAACTGAAATAATTGTTAGTAATATTGAAGCGATTTAATCGCTTTTTTTAATATTTTTGAATTTATATCATATAATTATTTGGTGATTATATGAACGAAAAAAATGCTGATTATAAATTTGGAAATACTTTTTATAATTATTATGGTAATAAAGGAGTAAAAAGTATTGTTTATAATATCTTAGCTCCTGAACAATCTCAAAGTATTCAACCTGGAATGGAATATGAAATGAATCCACTTCCTATATTTGATAATCCAAATTATATAGGATCAGGGAAACTTCAAGATAAAGTTGCAATTATAACAGGAGGAGATTCAGGACTTGGTCGTGCTTGTAGTATTGCTTATGTTAAAGAAGGTGCTAAAGTTGTAATTGTTTATTTAAATGAAACAAGAGATGCTATGGATACTAAAAATTATATAGATAGTCTTGGAGGAGAAAGTTTATTAATAAGAGGAGATATTACTAATCCTAAGTTTTCCACCGAAATTGTGGATAAAACTTTAAAAAGATTTGGTAAAATAGATATATTAGTTAATAATGCTGGTGTTCAATATCAACAAGATAAATTAGAAAATATCAGTAATGAACAATTTGATTATACAATGCAAGTTAATGTCTATGGAATGTTTTATTTAACAAAGAAAGTATTACCTTATTTAAAAAGTGGTTCATCTATTATTAATTTATCAAGTGTAACAACTTTTTATGGCGATCCTCAATTAATTGATTATGTTACAACTAAAGGAGCAATTGTTGGATTTACAAGAGCTCTTGCAAGAAATCTTGCTTTAAAAAATATAAGAGTTAATGCGATAGCACCAGGATTTTTTTGGACACCTTTACAGCCAGCTTGTTGGGTTAAAGAAAAAATACCATCACTTGGAGCAGATGCTGCTATGGCAAGAGGAGCTAATCCATATGAACTAGCACCAACTTTCGTATATTTAGCTAGTAATGATTCAAGTTATGTAACAGGACAAGTTTTCCACATTAATGGTGGACAAGTAATGGGATAATTATTTATCTCATTTTTATTGACTTTATAATTAAAAAAGATATACTAAATATATAGGAGTTTATATGAACAATAACTATGATATTATTCACAATATAGAATTATTAAATAAAGGATTACCAACTAAATTTTTAGATTTAGGAATTAAAGAAGAGTTAAAAAGAAAACTAAAAAAGAATTCTTATTTAATATATTATCCATATCCTGATTCTGAAAAAGTAATTTATTATAATAAGATAGAACCTAAAATTTCTTTATTAGAAATTATTACTAAAGAAGAACTTGAACATCGAAAAATACTAGGAAGTATCTTTTCTTTAGGTGTTGAATCATCTACATTTGGTGATATAGTAATATATAACAATCATTATTACTTTTATGTACTTGAGGAAATGAAAGACTATTTTATGAATAATATAATTAACATAGGAAAAATAAATGTTAGATTAGAAGAAAGAGATTTAGATTTATTAAAAGATTATAAACGTGAATATGATGATATAGAATTAATAGTTTCAAGTGAAAGAATAGATACTATTATTTCAAAATTAATTGGAATAAATAGAACTAAAATAAAAAAATTAATAAGTGATAAAGATATTTTATTAAATAATAATTTATTAAAAGAAACTTCTAAAAAGTTAAATAAAGATGATTTATTTAGTATTAGAAAATATGGTAAATATAAATATAATGGAATAATTAAAAATACTAAAAGTGGTAATATAATAGTTAATATAAAAAAATATAAATAGGAGGGTATATGAAAAAAATAGTATGGATGATTTTAATAATTATAGTTTTAACAGGATGTAATAAAAAAGAAGAGGTTAAAGAAATTAAAAAAGATGATAAAGAAGAAATTATAGAATTAGAAGAAAAAAAAGAAGAGTATATTGATACTAATCCAATTAAAATAGCTTTTTATTCTGGAAATGGTTCTTATAAAAAGTTAAATAGTTTTTCTAGTAAAGTGGAATCATTTAAAGAAATAGGAATTTTTTCTATATTATTAAGTAATGAAGATGAGGTATCTGGAAGTAATAGAAAAAGTTTATATAAGGAATTATCTAGTAAGTATGAAAACTTTAATAATTATAAAATAGGTTATAGTGTTAAATTTGAAACTACTGATGGAGAAGTTCATGAAAATATCTTAAAACCTCAAGTATATAATAGTTATTCATTTGGAGAATATTTATATGTATGGTTATATGATGATATTAATACAACAGGGTGGCATTCACATATAGAGCCTGAAGAATATAATGATAATACAGTTCTTTCTAGTATTAAACTTATGTGGGGACATAATTCAGAAAAAATAACTAGTAATATAGAATTAAGTGTCTTTACTTATGATGCAGATGATTTTGATGAACTAGGACATTATCGAGGAAATAGTATAAGTAGTGTTATTATAGAAAAAAACTAGAGTTATCTAGTTTTTTTATCTTCTAAGTTAAATTCTGAATCATTTGGTATTTCATAAGGAAATTGAATATTATCTAATTCATAATAATCATTTCTTGTTTCTTTATCAATACTATCTATATTTTCTTTTTGTAATTTAATTAATAATTCTTTATTTATTTGAAATAATGTTTCTTCATTTATTGGATTATTAATTCTTTTTATTAAATAATTACCAAGATTTGTATAAAAATTTATATAATCTTGTTCAGTTTTACATTCATTTAAATTATTTAAAAATGTTTGATAATTTGGATCACATTTTAATGTTTTAAATAATTTTTTGGCAACATCTTGATAAGCCATACATATTTTTTTGGAAAATGGATAGTCTTTATATAAATCATATTGTTCTTGAATTTTTAATTCTCTTTTTATTAAAAAATTTATTTGATCATTATATTCATTAAAATTATGAATATCTAAAATTGGTTCATATGCGTTATATTCAAACATTCTTTTTTCAGTTTGTAATCTATCAAATGGTAATAAAGCATGATTTAAATAGTTTTTATCTAAATCATTATCCCAAGTCGGATCTGTTATATATAATCCATGAATATTATATTTATCATCATCTATTGAAACAATAGCTCTTTTGTGACCTGCTAATTCGACTATCTTTTCTTCATTAGTAAAGCCTTCATCATATGAAATATCTGTTCCTATTGATACTTCTGTTGCATTTATTCCAACTTTATCTAATAAGGTTGTAAGTAAATTGGCATATCCAACACATACCATATATTCATTGTCAATTATATATCTTAAATAGCGAGATTGATCTTTATCTTCATGATTTTCTTTATATGGTTTATAGTTTTTAACTATATTATATACATACAAATATTTTTCCATAGGTGATAAATTTTTATCTTTAATATCTTTAACTAATTCATCTAATTTTTCTTCTTCTTTTAAATATTCTTCATATGGATAATCATAATAATCATTATTAATTACTAAATCTAAATTATTAAATTTTATATCTTTAAAAATTTTATTAAATATACTTCTTTTTTCTACTTTAAATTTTACTATATATTTTCTATCTAATTTATCTAATATTAATAATTTCTCTTTTAATAAATTAAGTACTTTTTCTTCTTGAACTTTTAAGTTTGAATTAATATTTATTGTAATAACAGAGTTTTCTTTAAGATACTTTAAATTATTAAAATCACTTTTTATTAAATCATCTACTGATACTAAAATATTATTATTTTGCTCCAAAGCATCTTTAGTATAATAACCAAAAAGATATCTACTACTTATTTGATTAAGTTTACCATCTTTTTTAACATAACAATTGATAAATTTCTCTTTAATTTTGTTAATTTGATCATTTGTTAAATCTACATTATATAAATACAAAGATACATCAGGTATTTTTAATAATTCTTCTAATAATTGATCAGTAAAAATTTCTTTTTCAATAGAATATGTTTGTTTAGGATTGTTTATTACTTGATTAATAAATTCTTTTTTTATGATATCTTCATATTGTTTAAAAAAAGTAGGATTAATAAATATTTGATATTCTGATATAGCAACAGGATGATTTATATCTGTATAAGTAAAAAGACAATTTCTTTTACTAGCATAGTTATCAAACATTGAAGTTATTTCTTCTCCAGGAATAAATTTATCTTTTAAATCAAAACACATTGATAATTTATTATTTTTTATGGCATCTATTACTTCTTCTATATTATTTAAAAATGTAAACTTATCATTAGATTCCCATAATTTTATTTCTTCCATACTATCACCTAGTATAATTATAGCATAAAAAAAACTAGATAAACTAGTTTTTTAATATTATCTGTTATAGAATTCAACTATTAAACTTTCGTTAATGTCAGCATTTAATTCATTACGTTCAGGTAGTCTTACATATTTTGCTGTATTTTTAGTTTTATCAAAATCGATATATTCTACTCTAGTAGTAACGTTTTCTAATGCTTCTTTAACACATTTTAAGTCTTTTGAATTTTCTTTTAAAGCAATAACTGATCCAACTTTAACTCTGTATGATGGAATATCAACTTTTTTACCATCAACAGTTATATGTCCATGGTTAACAAGTTGTCTTGCTCCACGACGAGTATTAGCAAATCCCATACGATATACTAAGTTATCAAGTCTTGATTCAAGTAACTTTAAGAAGTTTTCGCCATGAATACCTTGCATGTGTCCTGCTTCAATGAATGTTTTATGAAATTGTCTTTCATTCATTCCATACATAAACTTAACTTTTTGTTTTTCTTTTAATTGTTCTCCATAGTTAGAAAGTTTACCTTGTCTTTTTGCTCCATGCATACCAGGTTTGTAATTACGTCTTGCTAATTCTTTTCCATTTTCAAGAGTTGAAAATCCAACACTTCTACTTTGTTTATAAGCTGGTCCTGTGTATCTTGACATACTATATTCTCCTTTCAATATTTATTCATAAACATTGATATTTACTATTTTCTTAGGGAATTCTTTTTAATAGTTTCACCAGATAACCTTGGTTACTTCTAAACCTAAAGAACACATTAAAAAAATAGATAAACTGGGTTATCAATTGAATATGTACCCATATTATATACAAAGTGTATTTATTTGTCAAATGTTTTTTTTGTATCAAAAATAATTTCACTTTCATTTTAGAATAAAAGTAGTACTTTTATTGAATAAAAAATGTTGACTTTTAATAATAATAAGGATTATAATAAATATAACATTTAAAGTGTTGATGTGGAGAAGTATTATATTTAGTTACATTTAGAGAGTTAATGGTTGGTGAAAATTAACAGGAAGAATATAAGAATAACACCACGGAGTGTATTTTTGAAATTAAGTAGAAAATGTCGGTGAATACCGTTATCAAAAAGAGATATCAAGCATTGATAAGAAGAGTGGTACCGTTCTTAATGAGCCTCTTTTGTCGATGCTTTTTATTTATATAAAAGGAGGAAACATTATGGATGTAAGAGAAATAGTAGAGGATGTAAAAAAATATTTAGATAAGGATGTAGTATTATGTGGATGGGTTAGAAATCATCGTAAACAAAAAGAATTTGGTTTTATTGATTTTTCTGATGGTACTTGTTTTGGAACTGTTCAACTTGTATATGATAATAGTTTAAAAGAATTTGATGATATTCAAAAAATAAAAGTAGGTTCTAGTATAGAAGTTCATGGTACTGTTATTAAGTCTCAAGGAAAAGGACAAGAATTTGAAATTAAAGTATCAAGTATTAACTTAGTTGGAGATTGTCCTGATGAATATCCTATTCAACCTAAAAGACATACAAGAGAATTTTTAAGGGAACAAGCATATTTAAGACCTAGAACAAATTTATTTAATGCTGTGTTTCGTGTTAGAAGTGTTGCTGCTATGGCAATTCATACATACTTTCAGGAGAGAGGATATGTTTATTTTCATGCCCCTTTAATTACTGCAAGTGACTGTGAAGGAGCAGGTCAAATGTTTCAAGTAACTACACTTGACTTAGATAGAGTAGCTAAATCTGGAAGTGTTGATTATTCAAAAGATTTCTTTGGAAAAAGTGCCGCTTTAACAGTATCAGGTCAACTTGAAGCAGAAACTTATGCTATGGCTTATAAAAAAGTTTATACATTTGGACCAACCTTTAGAGCTGAAAACTCTAATACAAAAACCCATGCTAGTGAATTTTGGATGATTGAACCAGAAATTGCTTTTTGTGATCTAGAAGGTGATATGGATATTATGGAAGATATGTTAAAGTATGTTGTAAAATATGTACTTGAACATGCTAAAGAAGAAATGGAATTCTTTGATAAATTTGTTGAAAAAGGACTTCTTGATAAATTAAATAAATTAATTAATAGTAAATTTACAAGAATTAGTCATCATGATGTTATAACAATCTTAAAAGAAGCTAAAGTTAAATGGGAATTTACTCCAGAGTATGGAGAAGATATTGCTAAAGAACATGAAAAATATATAACTGAATATTTTGATGGACCAGTATTTATTACAAATTGGCCAAAGGATATTAAAGCTTTCTATATGAAATTAAATGATGATAATGAAACGGTTGCAGCAGTTGACTTGGAAGTACCAGGCGCTGGAGAATTAATGGGTGGATCTGAAAGAGAAGCAGATTTCAATAAATTAGTTAAGAGAATGAAAGAAATGGGTGTTCCAGAAGAAGGAATGGAATGGTACTTAAACTTAAGAAGATTTGGTGGATGTTATCATTCAGGATTTGGAATGGGATTTGAAAGACTTCTTATTTATCTAACTGGTGTTGAAAATATAAGAGATGTTATTCCTTATCCAAGAACTCCAGGAAACTGTGATTATTAAAAACTTAGAAAAAAATCTAAGTTTTTTTAAATTTTATGTTAAAATAGAGTAAAGGAGTGTATATGAAAAATTTAAATGATTTATTTAGTAAAGATTGGTTTTCTAAATTAATAGAATCTATTTTAGTTATAGCAATTGCTTTTATTATTTATCAAGTAGTTGATATAGTTATTCAAAAGAGTTTTGGTAATAGGAAAGAAATAGCTAATAAAAAGATTAAAACTTATGTTAGATTAATTAGAAGTATTATTAAATATGTAATGATAATTTTAACAATTTTAATTATTTTACAAATTAATGGTATAAATGTTTCATCTATGGTTGCAGGACTTGGAATAGTTGGTATTATTTTAGGATTTGCTATTCAAGATGCTTTAAAAGATATTATAAAAGGATTTGATATTATATCTGATTCTTATTATAAAGTAGGAGATGTTATTAAATTTAAAGATGTAACAGGTAAAGTATTATCGATTGGAATTAAAACTACTAAGTTAGAAGATGTAAATACATTTAATATAGTATCTATTTCTAATCGTAATATCGAAGAAGTTCAAGTAGTATCTAATTTAATTAATATAGATGTTCCTCTTCCATATGAATTAAATATTGAAGGTGCTGAAAAAGTTTTAAATCAAATGGTTCAAAGTATTAAGAAATTAAATAAAGTTAATAATGCTGAATATAGAGGAGTTAATAATTTAGCTGATTCTAGTATTAAATATCAAATAAAAGTTTATACTGATCCAACTAATAAAGTTCAAATAAGAAGAGATTCTTTAAGAGAAATATTATTAGTATTAGAAGATAATAATATTGCAGTTCCATATAATCAATTAGATATTCATAATAAAGATTAAAAAGCAAATTAATATAATTTGTTTTTTTTTGTTGATTTGAAGAAAATGATTTGATTTTAAGATTAAATAATATATAATATATTGCAAGGGGGATTTATGATTAAAGTTTTAAATAAAAGACCAATAGATGATGATAATAGTATTTGTATTGGAACACATAATGGTAAATTTCATAGTGATGAAATAATTGCTATAGCATTATTAGCAATTTTAACTAAGAAAGATGGTAATCTTTTTGTAATTCGTTCAAGAGATTTAGATTTTCTTGAAGAAAATGTTGATTTGTTAGTAGATATAGGTGGTGGAGAATATGATCATCATCAAAAAGGTGGAAATGGTCAAAGAAAAAATGGAATAAAATATGCTAGTGCAGGATTAATATGGAAAGATTTTGGTTATAAAATAATCAGTAATTTATCAAATAATAAATTAAGTGTTAAAGAAATTTACAATATACTTGATGATATTGATAAAGATATTATTCAAAATGTAGATATGATTGATAACGGACAACATTCATCAAATCATCCCTTTCAATTTATTAGATTCTTTTTACCTAAATGGAATCAAACCATTAATTATGATGAAAAATTTGAACAATGTATAAATGTTGTATATGAAGTATTAGAAAATATAATTGAATCTTATATTTCAGTATCTTTAGGTAAAAATGAAATTAAATTAATATTAAATGATCCAGATAAACATATAGGAAATATTTTAGTAATACCTTCTCAAACTCTTTCCTGGACTTATGAAGTTGTTAATTATAATGAACATTCAAATAATAAAATAGATTTTGTTGTTTTTCCATATCCAACTGGAGGTTATGCATTGCAATGCGTTCCACGTTCAATGAATAATACGTTTTCTTCAAGAATACCTCTTCCAGAAAGTTGGGCTGGAGAAACTAGTAGATTACCTGAAATAACAGGATTAAAGTCAGCCATTTTTTGTCACAATGAAAGATTTTTTGCACATGCAAATGAATATAGTGATATTCTTAAAATGTGTCGAATTGCTACTGAGAAATATTATTGTGAAAAGAAGAGTTTGAAAAAATAAAAGATTAAATTATTAGTTAAAGAAGAAACAAGGTAAAAAAATAAGAATAATTGTATTTTAATAATTTTTTTCAATTTTTGTATAAATTTTTGTTGACAAGAAACAATACTTATTGTATAGTATTCATGTTTGTGAAATTGGGGCTTATTTTAGTTAAGCTTTAATTTTATTAAGAAAAATGACACACCTGGATGTGTGTTAGGAAGGAGAAGATATGCCTACAATAAATCAATTAGTAAGACATGGTCGTGGAAAAAAGGTTAGAAAACCTAAAGCACCAGTACTTTTAGTTGGAGTAAATACAATTCAAAAGAAACAAACAAGAATTAATGCTCCTCAAAAACGTGGTGTATGTGTACGTGTTGGTACAATGACTCCAAAGAAACCGAACTCAGCATTAAGAAAATTTGCTCGTGTTAGATTATCTAATGGAATGGAAGTTACTTGTTATATTCCTGGTGAAGGACATAATTTACAAGAACATAGTGTTGTATTAATTCGTGGTGGACGTGTTCCAGATCTTATCGGTGTTCGTTATCATATAATAAGAGGAACACTAGATACTGCTGGTGTTAAAGACAGAAAACAAGGACGTAGTAAATACGGTGCTAAGAAAGAAAAGAAAAAATAATAAGTAATTTTTACGAAAGGAGGATTAGAAATGCGTAAAAGACGTGCAGAAGTTAGAGATGTATTACCAGATCCAATATACAACTCTAAAGTAGTTACAAAGTTAATAAATCGTATTATGCTTGATGGTAAAAAAGGTAAAGCAGAGCATATTTTATATGAAGCTTTTGATATAATTAAAGAAAAAACTGGTGAAGAACCAATGTCTGTATTTGAAAAAGCTATAGAAAATATTAAACCACAACTTGAAGTTAAATCACGCCGTGTTGGTGGATCTAACTATCAAGTACCAATTGAAGTTGATGCTAAACGTAGTCAAACATTAGGACTTCGTTGGTTAGTTAATTATGCAAGACTTCGTGGAGGAAACTCTATGTCAATTAATCTTGCAAATGAAATAATTGATGCTTCCAATGGAACAGGAGGAGCAGTTAAAAAGAGAGAAGATACGCATAGAATGGCAGAAGCTAATAAGGCATTTGCACACTATCGTTGGTAGAAAGGAAATAAGGATATGGCTCGTGAAACGTCATTAGAAATGACAAGAAATTTTGGAATTATGGCACATATTGATGCAGGTAAAACTACTTGTACAGAACGTGTATTATTCCATACTAAGAAAATCCATAAAATTGGTGAAACTCATGATGGTGAGTCTCAAATGGACTGGATGGCTCAAGAACAAGAACGTGGTATTACAATTACAAGTGCTGCAACAACAGCATATTGGAAAAAATATCGTCTTAATATAATTGATACTCCAGGACACGTAGACTTTACTGTTGAAGTTAGTCGTTCACTTAGAGTATTAGATGGAGCAGTTGCTTTAATAGATGCTCAAGCAGGAGTTGAACCTCAAACTGAAACAGTATGGAGACAAGCAAGCGAATTTAAAGTACCAAGACTTATTTTTGCTAATAAGATGGATAAAATGGGGGCAGATTTTGTTTATAGTTTAAAAACTATTGATCAAAGACTTGGAGTTAATGCAAAACCAATCGAATGGCCTATTGGTGCTGAATCAGAATTCCGTGGAGTTATTGATTTAGTTACTATGAAAGCTTATGAATATGATGGTAAACCAGAAGAAGATGCAAAAGAAATAGAAATCCCTGCTGATTTATTAGAAATTGCTAAAGAAAAACGTGAAGAATTAATTGAAGCAGTTGCTGAATTTGATGATGAAATGATGATGACTTACCTTGATGGTGGAGAAATATCAATTGAAATGATTAAAAAAGCAATTCGTACAGGAACATTGGAGGCAAAATTCTTCCCAGTTATGTGTGGAACTGCTTTAGGTAATAAAGGTATTAAGTTACTTTTAGATGCTGTAATTGATTATTTACCATCTCCACTTGATATTCCTTCAATTAGAGGAGTAGATTTAAAAGGAGATGCTGTAGAACGTCATCCAAGTGATGATGAACCATTCAGTGCTTTAGCATTTAAAGTTATGACTGATCCATTCGTTGGACGTTTAACATTCTTCCGTGTATATTCTGGTCATTTATCTAGTGGTTCTTATGTATTAAATTCTACTAAAGATTCTAAAGAAAGAATTGGACGTATCTTATTAATGCATGCTAATAATAGAACAGAAATATCTGATGTATATACAGGAGATATAGCTGCAGCAGTAGGTTTAAAAAATACTACTACTGGAGATACATTATGTGATGAAAAGAAAGC
The DNA here is from genome assembly GCA_947168405.1 of uncultured Clostridia bacterium. Lineage (GTDB taxonomy): Bacteria > Bacillota_I > Bacilli_A > RF39 > UBA660 > RUG591. The sequence continues at coordinate 9,618 of CAMVLU010000004.1, read as the reverse complement.
AGTTATTCTTGAACAAATGGAATTCCCAGAACCAGTTATTGAACTAGCTGTTGAACCAAAATCAAAAGCAGATCAAGAAAAGATGGGAATTGCTCTTCAAAAATTAGCTGAAGAAGATCCAACCTTCAAAGTTCATACTGATCAAGAAACAGGTCAAACTGTTATTGCTGGTATGGGAGAACTTCACCTAGATATTATAGTTGACCGTATGAAACGTGAATTTGCTGTTGAAGCAAATATTGGTAAACCACAAGTTGCATATCGTGAAACAATTAAACAAGCTGGTGAATGTGAAGGTAAATATATTAAACAATCAGGTGGACGTGGACAATATGGACATGTTTGGGTTAGATTTGAACCAAATCCTGATAAAGGATATGAATTTGTTGATGAAATCGTTGGAGGAGTTGTACCTCGTGAATATATTCCAGTAGTTGACAAAGGTTTACAAGAAGCTTTACAGTCAGGTATACTTGCTGGATACCCTATGATTGACGTAAAGGCAACTTTATATGATGGATCATATCATGAAGTAGACTCTAACGAAATGGCCTTTAAAATTGCGGCAAGTTTTGCTTTAAAGGAAGCTAAAAATAAGTGTAAACCAGTTTTACTTGAACCAATAATGAAAGTTGACGTTGTTGTACCAGATGAATATTTTGGTAACGTAATGGGAGACTTAACAAGTAGAAGAGGTAGACCACTTGGACAAGAAAATGTTGGTAATGCAATTAAATTAAGTGCTATGGTACCACTTTCTGAAATGTTTGGATATGCAACAAGTTTAAGATCTAATACACAAGGTCGTGGAAACTTTATTATGCAATTTGATCATTATGAAGAAGTACCTACAAATATTGCTGCTGAAATAATTAAAAAAAGTGGTAATTAATAAAAAAGTTTGAAATATTAAAAAAAATAGTTGTATTTTATTTAAAACTTAGATAAAATATAATAGTAAATTAAAAAAGGAGGAAATTTTAATATGGCAAAAGAAAAATTTGATCGTAGTAAACCACATGTTAACATTGGTACAATCGGACATGTTGACCATGGTAAAACTACATTAACTGCTGCTATTACAAAAGTATTAGCTGACAAGGGAGATGCTGAATTTGTAGATTATGCAAATATCGATAAAGCTCCAGAAGAAAGAGAACGTGGTATTACAATTAATACTGCACACGTTGAGTATCAAACAGCAACACGTCACTATGCACATGTTGACTGTCCAGGACATGCTGACTATGTTAAAAACATGATCACAGGTGCTGCTCAAATGGATGGAGCAATCTTAGTTATTGCTGCAACTGATGGACCTATGGCACAAACTCGTGAACATATCCTACTTGCTCGTCAAGTTGGTGTACCAAAAATGGTAGTATTCATGAACAAATGTGATATGGTTGACGATGAAGAACTATTAGAATTAGTTGAAATGGAAATCCGTGATTTATTAAATGAATATGGATTTGATGGAGATAATACTCCAATTATTCGTGGTTCTGCTCTTAAAGCTCTTGAAGGAGATCCTAAGTATGTTGAAGCTATTAACCAATTAATGGATGCTGTTGACGAATGGATTCCAACTCCAGTAAGAGATAATGATAAACCATTCTTAATGAGTATTGAAGATGTATTCACAATCACTGGTCGTGGAACTGTTGTTACAGGACGTGTTGAACGTGGACAATTAAAATTAAATGATGAAGTTGAAATCGTTGGTATTAAACCTACTCAAAAAACAGTTGTTACAGGAATTGAAATGTTCCGTAAACAATTAGATTTTGCTGAAGCAGGAGATAATGCTGGAGTTTTACTTCGTGGAATTGCTCGTGAAGATGTTGAACGTGGACAAGTTCTTGCTAAACCAGGAAGTGTTACACCTCATACTAAATTTGAAGCTGAAGTTTATGTTCTTTCTAAAGAAGAAGGTGGACGTCATACTCCATTCTTTGCAAACTACAGACCACAATTCTATTTCAGAACTACTGATGTAACTGGTGTAATTGAGTTACCTCAAGGAACTGAAATGGTAATGCCAGGAGACAATGTTACAATTACAGTTGAGTTAATTCACCCAATTGCTATCGAACAAGGAACTAAGTTCTCAATCCGTGAAGGTGGAAGAACTGTTGGTGCTGGATCAGTTTCAAAAATTATTCAATAATTAATGAATATTAAAACCAAGAAATTATTTCTTGGTTTTTTTATTATCTTTAATAATTTTATTAATTGTATCTGTAGGTAATTTGGTATATAAAGATATTAAATTAATATCTAAATTATTATTTAGCATATTTAAAACATCATCTGTTTTGCCTTTTTCAATACCTTGTTCAATTCCTTGCTCAATACCTTGTTCAATACCTTGTTCAATTCCTTGTTCAATTCCGATTTTTCTTCCTTCTTCAAGTCCTTGTTTATGTCCCTCAATTCTTGCTTTTTTTCTTTCATCTGCTAAGATTGATCGATTAATCTTTTTGGTTTCTTCTAAAAAGTCTACATATCTTATTTTTAATTCATCTTCTTCATTCATACGATTTGAGACCTCCTCCATTATAATTTTTACTTTTCTTTTAGTAATAACTTTTTCTATGCATTCTTTAAATTCTTTGATTTTATCTGTATACATTGCTGCTGATAAATAATATAAATCTCTTTCATTATCATCAATAGGTGTCTTATATGTCTTATTATAACAATTATTATAACATTCTGCAATATTAATATTTAATATTTTTTGTTTTTCTGTTAATATGTATCCTTCATCATTTTTCCAATAATAATAATCAAACATTTTTTTATGAATATTATCTACATAGAAAGTATTAAAATTTACAAGTAATGTTGGAATTATTTTATCATAGTCATCTCCTTCTTTTAAACCTTTACTAGCTACTTCTGATAAATAATTTAAATTTCTATTTACAATTGTTTCATAGAAAGAATCCCTAAAGTTAACTTCTAAAATAATTTTACCTTCCATATTTTCTTTAATTTTTACAACAACATCTCTTTCCATTTTCTTTTTTCCTATTGTTTCATTAGGAATGCTTAAGGGATAAAGTTCTATTTTACCTTCTAGTTCATCATATTCAACATTTAATATTTTAGAAAGTAATAAAGTAAGTGGTTCTAATCTATTAGGATTTGCAAACATTATTTTAAAACATTCATCAAAGCATAAAGGAACTTTTTCTCCAGGTTTTAGTTTGATTTTTCTTTTTACAGCTGTTTTTGACATATATTTTATTCCTCCTTTCAAAAACAAATTTCTCATATTTTATTCTTCACTTATAATATATTAATTTTTTTTGCAATTTTGAAAAAATATTTATTTTTTTTAATTTTCTTATTTTTCAAGGAAATAGAAAGGTCAAAAGGTGAAAAATGTTCACCTTTTAATATTTTTTTTTAATTTTATAAAACGACAAAATAAAACAAATAAATATTTTATTATTTATTTGTGATATTTATGAAAGTAAAAATATTTGATGAAGAATATGAAGGAGATTTAGAAAAAGCTATTAATAAATTCTTAGAAGAAAATGATATAGATGTTATAGATATAAAATATCAAACATCAGCTTTTTCATATGGAGAAGATCAAATATATTGTTTTTCTGCAATGATTATTTACTTTTAAAGCATATACATATTATTATTGTCTTCATATTCGTTTTTTATAAATTGTGGATAATTATTTGAATTATTAATTCTATTTTCTAATATCCTTACTTGTTTTTCTAATCTATTTAATCGATTATTTATTCTTTCTATTATATTAAAGTTATTATTCATTTGATATCCATTTGGATTCATATTCATATCATAATATGGCATTCCGTTCATATGTACCTCCTTTAATATTATATGTTCTTTTCAATATAATGTTTTTCGTGTATAATACTTTTTTAGAGGTGTTATATGCGACAAAGAAATGTTAAAAATAAACATGAAATATTAAATAATTCAAGTTATTATATTAATAATCCAGAAGAATATAAAGGAAAATGGAAAAGTGTTTTTGATAATAATAATCCTATATATATAGAAATAGGGATGGGAAAAGGTAAGTTTATTATTGAAAATAGTTTAAAATATAAAAATATTAATTTTATTGGAATAGAAAGACAAGATAGTATTTTAGCTTTAGCAATTAAAAAAGTACCTGATGGAATTAATAATTTAAAACTAATTAACTATGATGCTAATACTATTGAAAATATCTTTGACTCAGAAATAGATAAAATATATTTAAATTTTTCAGATCCATGGCCTAAGAAAAGACATGAAAAAAGAAGGTTAACAAGTCCAGTTTTTTTGGAAAAATATAACCAAATATTTAAAAATGATAATGTTATAGAATTTAAAACTGATAATAAAGATTTATTTTGTTATAGTATAAAAACTTTAAATAATGCTGATTATTTTATAGAAGATATAACTTTTGATTTAGAAAAAAGAGAAGATTTAGATAATATTAAAACAGAATATGAAGAAAAGTTTACAAAACTTAACAGTCCAATTTACAAAATTGTTGTAAATAAGAAGAAAAATTACTAAAATACTATATCTTTTTAAAAAAATTTGATATAATGTTTTAGAAGAGTAGGTGGATTATGAAAAAAATTGGACTCGCTCTTTTGTTACTTCTTTTTACAGGATGTACTATTCTTAAAGTTGATGAAAGAAGTTTTGATAGTATAATTAATACAGTCTTATACAAGGATATTAATTTAATTAATACATCATATGATGGTTATAAATTTTATAAACCAAGAGGAATGACTGTAAAAGAAAAAAAAGAGTATAATTTAGAAATAAAAGATAAAAAGAATAATTATTATTTATATGTTGATACTATTGCATACTATTATAAAACTAAAGCAGAACATAAAGAAGATACTTCAATATTTTATTCTAAAAATTTAAGTAATAAAGATAAGTTTGGTTATATTGATATTACGAAAGTTGATGATAAGTATTTTCTTGAGGTTATGTATAATTATGCTAAAATAGAGGCATATTTAGATGAAGATAATTTATATGATGGATTTATTAATGTTTGTTATATTTTATCTACTATTAAATTTAATGATAGTGCAATAGAATATAAATTAAGTAATAAGAAATTTGAAACTAAATCTGAAGAATTTAATATATTTAATTCTAAAAAGAATGATGATAATTTCTTAAAATACGTTGAAGAATTTGATAAATATGAACAATCTACGGCTAAAGATCAAGATATAATTGAAACAGAAGAAGATTAGGAGAGTGAGAATATGGGATTTGTTGATAAGTTAAAAAGTATTTTCTTTGAAGAGGAAGAAGATGATGATGATATTGATGATACTAAACCTTTAAAAACAAGTAAAAAAGATGAAAAGATTGCTAAAAAAGTAGAAGTGTCTAAAGTTGAAAAAGAAGAAGAAAAGAAAGAAGAACCAGTTGAAGAAAGAAAAGAAGAGATAAAAGAAGAAAAGAAGGAAGAACCAAAAGTTAAAATTAATACTGAATTAATATTTGATGATGATGATTTTATTTTTGATAAACCTCAGGAAGTAAAAGTAGAACCTAAAAGAGAGGAAAGAAAAAGAGAAACTCCAGTGATAAGTAAAAAGGTTGATATACCTTCAAAGTCTAAGGAAGTAAAAGTTGAAATTTCAAAAGAAAAGGTTGAACCAATGAAATCTGTTAAACCAAAAGAAACATATGTTTACACTAAGAAAGTTGAAACAACCAAAAAAACTTTTACACCTTCACCAATTATTTCGCCAATTTATGGAATTTTAGATAAAAATTATAAAAAGGAAGAGGTAAAAGAAAATACCGAAATTAGATTATCATCAAGACCAAGTAGAGTAGATTTTGATAGTGTTCGTAATAAAGCTTTTGGTGATTTAGAATATGATTTATTTGATGATATTGGTGATGATAAAAAAGAAGAGCCAAAAGAAATAGTTCTTGAAGATGAAAAAAAAGAGAATAAAAAGAAAAAAATAGAAAAAATTACTAAATCAGAAGATGATTCAAAACCTACAATTGATAAAGTAACTATTGGAGAAGCTGATGAATATTATAATGATTTAGGACTTGCTTATAATACAGATTATAAAGATTTATCTAAAGATCAAAGTGATGGAAAAGTTGAAAAGAAAGATAAAGAGAATAATTTGGAGGATAATCTATTTGATTTAATAGAATCTATGTATGATAAGGAGGATTAAAAATGGATTTTTTAGTGATAATGCTAGCAGTTTTAGGAATAATTTTATTAAGTGCGTTAATAGTATTAATAGTGAGGTTAAATATAACCTTATCTAAAATGGATTTATTACTTGATGATGTTCAAAGAAAAATGAATACTGTTAACAAAGCATTTGATGTTGTTAATAAAGTGAGTGATTCTGTTTCACTTGTAAATGATAGAATGGTTGAAGCAGTTGTTTCACTTTTAACAAAATTATTTCATTTTAGAAAAAATAAAACCCAAGAAGATGAAAAGGAGGAATTTTAATATGGGAAGAAGAAGTGTAGGTAATTTATTATTAGGTGTTGCTATAGGAGCTAGTTTAGGAGTATTGTTTGCTCCTAAGAAAGGAAAGGAAACAAGAGTGGAATTAAAAGAAAAAATGCTTGATTTAGTTTCTCGTGCTAAAGAATTATCAATTAATGATGTTTCATCTTTGGTAGAAGAAAAAATTACAGAAATAAGACATGATTTAAATGATTTAGATAAGGAAAAGGTATTAAGTATTGCTAAAGAAAAATCTGATGAAATTAAAGATAAGTGTCAAGATTTAGTAGATTTAGCAATAGATAAAGGAACTCCTGTTCTAAAAAATGCAGCAGTTGAAGTTCGTGATAAAACTGTTGATGTAATGAAAGACATGATTGGAAAATTAGAAGAAATTGATATAAATAATAAAAAAAATGATAAAAATAAAGAAAAAAAAGCTAAAAATTAATAAAAATTTAAAAAAAATGCTATAAATTCTTGCATTTTACGTAAAATAATAGTAAAATTAGTCTGTATGGAGGGAGATTATATATGAAAAAAGTATTTGCAGCATTATTTGTTTTAGTATTATTTTTAGGTGTAGTTAATGTTAAAGCTATGACTGAAAGTGAATTAAAAACAAAGATGACTAATGGATATGTAGTAGATGGAAAGGCTGTTAAACCTTCAGATTATCAAGTATCTGAAATTGAAAGATATTTAAATAAGTATGAAGTTAGTGAAGCAGATTGTACATTTATTGCTGAAAAGATGGATGAAATCTATGAATTAGCTAAAGCTGACAGAGCTAAGAGTTTTACTGAATTATCAAGTGCTAACAAATCAAAAGTAGTTTCAATTGTTGCAGAAATTTCTAGTAAGACTTCTGTTAAAGCATCATTAACAAATGATGGTGTATTAACAATATTTGAATCAGATGGTAAAACAGTATTTACTAAAATCACTGATAAAGATATTGCTAAACAAACTGGTGTTAATTATTATGTATTAGCATTTGCTGGTTTTGTTTCAGTATTTGGTGTTGCATACATAGCTAAAAAGGCTTTTAATGCATAAGAAGAACAAGAGAAACATTTTAAAAGAAATTACTGAACAGATAGTAATTTCTTTTTTCTTTGTATCTATTATCATTTTAATAATTCATTTTGTATTTATTGATAAAATAAATAACTATATTAATATTGTTAATATGATTTCTATTGAAGAAAAAGATATTACCTATCCAGAAGTTAAATTTGATAATGTTTCTAAAAGATTAAAAGATTATCCTCTTTGGGGTAAAGAATTTGCTACTTTAGATATTCCAAGTATTAATGTGAATTTACCAGTTTTTCAAGGAGATACATTGGATATTATGAGATATGGTATAGGTCATTATTCAGGAAGTTTATTTCCAGGTGAAGGTGGAACAATTATTTTAGCTGGTCATAATGATCGTGGATTTTTATATCATTTACCAGAAATTAAAGTTGGAGATAAAATTACTATAAATGCTGTATATGGAACTTTTACATATGAAGTAGAAAGTACTAGAGTAATTGATGCTAAAGATAATGATGCTTTCCCATTTTATAAAGATAAAGAAGTATTAATGATTTATACATGTTATCCTGTTAATACAATTGGTCATAAAACACATAGATTTTTAGTATATGCTAAAAAGGTAGGTGAGTCTTATGAAAAATAAAAAAGTATTAATATATTATTTATTAGAATTAGTTTTAACAATTTGTTTATTTAGTTTAATAATATTATTTACTTTAAAATTAACTGTTTTAAATAAAAATTATTTTATAAAACAATTAGATAAAACTAATTATTATCATGAATTATATACTGAAATAGATAATGATTTTGAAAATTATATAAGACCTTCTGGATTTGATATAAGTATTAAAAATAATTTATTTACAGAAGATGACTTAAAAGAAATTATTAACAAAAATGTGGATAATTTTTATAAAGGTAAAAAAATAGAAATAGATACAAGTAAAATAAAAGATAAATTAAATAGTAATATAGAAGAATATTGTAATAAAATTAATATTACAATTACTGATGATGATTCTATTAATTTATTTAAAGAAGAATTTCTTAAAATATATACAAATAGAATTATAATAAGTGATAAAATAAATGATTTAAATAAAACTTTTACTAAATATAATAAGTTAATAAATATATTATTTATTAGTATATTATCTTTATTTGTAATATTATCTATAATTACTAGAATATTATTTAAAAAAATAACTTTATCTATTCCTGTAATTACATCTATTTTATTATTTATAGTTAGTTATATATTTATTGTTTCTAAAATAAATATATCATCTATTAAGTTTTGGAATACTTCTGTATCAAATATAATAAAAAATATCTTTAATGATAATATTAAATATATATTATATATTTGTATTATAGGAATAATATTAGAATTATTAAAATTAATAATATTTATAATAAGTAGAAGAAGAAAAAAAAGAGTTTAGATTAGTGTCTAAATTCTTTTTTTTGTTTAAAATCAATTATTTGTGGTTTCTAAATATTTTATATCATTTTCATTTAGAATTTTAATTTGTGAAATAGCTATTTTGTTTAATCTTTCTAATCTTAAGGATTGATTTAAACCATCACTAATAAATACTGAATTAAGATTTTCTAAATTAGCTAAACAAATTAATTCATTTATAGAGGCATAATCTCTTATATTTCCGGTTTTTTTAGGATTTTTATTTTTCCATTCTTTTGCAGTCATTCCAAATAATGCCATATTTAAAACATCAGCTTCAGTCGCATATACATGATTGATTTGATCTTTTGTTAGTTTATCAGGTATCAAATGTTGTTTTATGGCATCTGTATGTATTTTATAATTAATTTTTGATAATTCTCTTTTGGCATTCCATCCTATTTGTTTTTGTTCTTCTGATTTTAGTCTTTCAAACTCTTTGATTAATAATAGTTTGAATTTTGGATTAATCCACATTCCAAATTCAAATGCAATATCTTTATGAGCATATGTTCCACCATATCTACCTGGTACCATATGAGTGTAATAATTAATTCTACTTGAATTGACTATTACA
>CAMVLU010000003.1 GCA_947168405.1 uncultured Clostridia bacterium | reverse complement strand
TGTTAATCTTTTCAAAATACAACAAATATGCTATACTGATATTAAAGAAGAAGAGAAAGTCTGGAAATTATTTACATTAAATAAAAAAGAAGAATTAAAAGATATAGTTAATCATGAAAAAATGTTAAATAATTATCGAAAGAAATTAGAAAGACTTTCGAAAAGTAAGGAGTATTGTCGTATGATATGGGATGAAAGAATAGATGAAAAATTAAGAAATCATGATGCATATGAAACAGGAAAAGATGAAGGATTCATGAGTGGTGTAGAACAAGGTATAGAACAAAATAGAATTGAAATGATTATGAGAATGTATCATAAGAAGATAGATATATATACTATATCAGAAATTGTTAATACGCCAGTTCAAAAAGTTGAAGAAATTATTAATTCAAATAAAGAACAAAGTAATTGATACTTTGTTCTTTTTGATAACATTATCACTGATAGTGAAAAAAAGTTAAAAAATATGAAAAAATATGAAAAAAGTGCTTGATTTTACGGAATTGGTGTGTTAAAATATCTATCGTGTTTGATTGCTTAGATGTGCAAGGTTGTCGATACACGTGGATGCGTTGTTCGGGTTATTTGCGCGGAGCAAGCCTATACCAGATATAGACGAAGGGAGTGACGGAAATGTCAAAACAAGTAGTTCGCATTAAGTTAAAAGCGTATGATCATCGTATTCTTGATAATGCATGTACTAAGATTGTTGAAACTGTAAAAAGATCTGGAGGAGAAATAAGTGGACCAGTACCACTTCCAACAGAAATTGAAAAGTTTACAATTTTAAGAGCTGTTCATAAATACAAAGATTCACGTGAACAATTTGAAATGAGAACACATAAGAGATTGATTGATATCAAAAATCCAAGTAAGGAAATTATTGATGCTTTAACACATCTTGATTTACCAAGTGGTGTTGATATTGACATTAAACAAGGAAAGTAATTAGAAAGAGAGGAAAATGAAAATGAAAGGAATCTTAGGTAAAAAGATTGGTATGACTCAAGTTTTTGCTAAGAATGGTAAATTAATTCCTGTTACTGTTGTTGAAGTAGAACCAAATGTGGTTACTCAAATTAAAACAATGGAAACTGATGGATATGAAGCTATTCAGATAGCAGCTTTTAGTGCTAAAGAAAAAAATACTACTAAGGCTAAAATGGGTCATTTGAAAAAAGCAGGTGTTGAACCTAAGCGCTTCTTAAAAGAAATAAGGGGAGTAAATATTGCTGATTATACTTTAGGCGGAAAGGTTGATGCAAGTATATTCACAGAAGGAGAAATGGTTGATGTTCAAGGAATTTCTAAAGGTAAGGGATTCCAAGGTGTTATCAAACGTTATAATCAAACAAGAGGACCTATGGGACATGGTAGTCAATATCATCGTGGAGTAGGTTCAATGGGAACACTTCTTCCAATGCACGTATTAAAAGGAAAGAAGTTACCTGGTCATATGGGACATGAACTTGTTACAGTTCAAAATCTAGAAATAGTTAAAATTGATTTAGAAAATAATATCGTTTTAATTAAAGGTAATGTTCCTGGACCAAAGAAATCATTAATTGTTATTAAAACAGCAGTTAAGAATCCTGATAAGGTAAATGAAAAAACTGATTTAGTTTTCTATGAAGTAGAAGAAGAAAAAGAAGATGAAAAAGTTGAAGTTACTGAAAATACTGAAGAAGTAGTTGAAGAAACTAAAGACGAAACATCTGAAGAAAATGTTGAAGAAACTAAAGAAGAAGTTCCTGAAGCTACTGAAGAAAAAACTGAAGAAAGTGAGCCAACACAAGAATAATTTCTTGTTAGAGGAGGAAAATTATGGAAAGAGTTAAAGACATTAAATTAAGTAAAGAAATCTTTGATATAGAAACTAATGATAATGTTGTAAGAGATGCAATTCAAGTTGCTATGTCAGGACTTCGTCAAGGAACTTATAAAGTAAAAACAAGAAGTGAAGTATCAGGTGGAGGAAGAAAACCTTGGAGACAAAAAGGAACAGGACGTGCAAGACAAGGATCTATTCGTGCTCCTCAATGGAGAGGTGGAGGAATTGCTCTTGGACCTGTACCACGTGATTATTCACTTAAGATGAATAGAAAAGAAAGAAAGTTAGCATTAAAGAGTGCTTTAACTTATAAAGCACGTGATAAAGAGATAATTGTTGTTGATAAGATATCTCTTGATGTTCCAAAAACTAAAGAAATGGTTAAAATGCTTGAAGGGTTAGAAATAGCTGATAAGAAAGTATTAATCGTTATGAATGAATTAGATGAAAATATAATTCTTGCTGGACGTAATTTACAAAATATTTTCATGATGGAACCATATGAATTAAATGTATTAGATATTATTAATGCTGATTATATTTTAGCGGATGTTGCTGCTATAAAGTTGGTAGAGGAGGCTTTAAAATAGTATGAATACAAAGTATTTAGAAATAATAAAAGCACCTTTAATTACTGAAAAAAGCCGTGACCGTGAAGCTTTAAATCAATACAGTTTCAAAGTGTCACCTAAAGCTAATAAAACAGAAATTAAAGAAGCTGTAGAAAAGTTATTTAAAGTTGAAGTAGTGGATGTTCAAACATTGAATATGCCAGTTAAGAAAAAAAGAGTAGGTCGTTATTCAGGGCTTAGTAATAGATGTAAAAAAGCAATAGTTACATTAAAAGCTGGACAAACGATCGACCTTAATTAAGGAGGCGTGTTATGGCTATTAAAAATTTTAAACCAACTACCAATGCTAGACGTAAGATGAGTACTTTAGTTAATGAAGAAATTACTAAAAGTACACCTGAAAAAAGTCTTACTGTTACATTAAAAAAGAATGGTGGACGTAATAATCAAGGAAGAATTACTGTTCGTCATCATGGTGGTGGAGAAAAAAGAAAATATCGTATAATTGATTTTAAGAGAAATAAGTTTGATATAGAGGGAACAGTTGCTAGTATAGAATATGATCCTAATAGATCAGCAAATATTGCTTTAATTAATTATTTAGATGGTGAAAAGAGATATATCATTGCTCCAAAGAATCTTCATGTTGGAGATAAAATTGTAAGTGGAGAAAATGTTGATATTAAAGTTGGTAATGCTTTACCAATTATGAATATACCAGTTGGTACTGTTATTCATAATGTTGAACTTCGTCCTAAGAAAGGTGGAGCTTTAGCAAGATCTGCTGGCTCTAGTGCTCAAATATTAGGTCGTGAAGGTAAATATGTAATGATTAGATTATCAAGTGGAGAACAAAGAAAAATACTTGGAACTTGTATGGCAACTATTGGAGAAGTTGGTAATGAAGATTATGAACTTGTTCATTTAGGAAAAGCTGGAAGAAGTAGACATATGGGAATTCGTCCAACAGTTCGTGGATCTGTTATGAACCCTAATGACCATCCACATGGTGGTGGTGAAGGTCGTGCTCCAGTTGGTCGTAAAGGACCAGTTACTCCATGGGGTAAACCAGCACTTGGATATAAAACTCGTAAGAATAAATCTAGCGACAAGTTAATTGTTCGTAGAAGAAATGGAAAATAGGAGGTTAAAATGGCAAGAAGTCTAAAAAAAGGACCTTATGTTTTCGATAGATTACTAAAAAAGGTTCAAGATTTAAATGAATCTGGAAAGAAAGAAGTTATTAAAACTTGGTCTCGTCGTTCAACAATTTATCCTGATTTTATAGGACATACATTTGCTGTTCATAATGGTCGTGAATTTATACCAGTATATGTAACAGAAGATATGGTAGGTCACAAATTAGGAGAGTTCTCATTAACTCGTAAGTTTGGTGGACACGGAGAAAATAAAGAAAAGTAGTTAAAACTTAGGAGGGAAAATTTGTATGGAATCATATGCAATTGCAAAAATGCAACGTATTTCACCAATTAAAATTCGATTAGTTATTGATTTAATTCGTGGAAAAGACGTTAAAGAAGCAAAAACCATATTAGTAAATTATAATACAAAGGCTTCAAAGATGATTTTAAAAGTTTTAAATTCTGCTATTGCTAATGCTGTTAACAATGAAGGAGCAGATGAAACTAAATTATATGTAAATGAAGCTAGAGTAGATGCAGGTCCTGTTATGAAAAGAATTATGTTTGATTCAAGAGGATATATAGGACATAAAGACAAGAGAACTAGTCATATAGTAGTTCATGTTAAGGAAAGATAGGAGATATTATGGGACAAAAGGTAAGTCCAATAGGACAAAGAATTGGTATTAATAAAGATTGGGAATCTAAATGGTATGCTCCTAAAAAAGATTTTGCTAGTACTTTAAAAGAAGATATGGAAATTCGTAAATATATTGATAAGAATTTAATCGATAAAGGAATTGCAAAAGTAGAAATAGAAAGAAGTAAAAAGAAAACTGAAGTAACAATTCATTCTGCTAAACCTGGTGTATTAATTGGAAAAGGTGGAGAAGAAATTGAAAAGTTAAAGAAGGTTCTTTCAGAATTAGTAGGACATCCTGTACAAGTATCTATCATTGATATTAAGAAAGTTGATATTAATGCTAAACTTGTTGCAGATTCTATTGCAAAGCAAATATCTAATAGAGCATCATTTAGAATGGCTCAAAAACGTGCAATTAAAAATGCTATGAAAGCTGGAGCTAAAGGAATTAAAACTAGTGTTTCAGGACGTTTAGGTGGAGCTGACATGGCAAGAACAGAAGGATATAAAGAAGGAACTATCCCACTTCATACTTTTAGAGCTGATATTGATTATGCAATGAGTGAAGCTGATACTACATTTGGAAAAATTGGTGTTAAAGTATGGATTTATAAAGGAGAAATTCTTCCTTCAAAGAATGGAGGTAAGTAATTATGGCTTTAATTCCAGCAAGAGTAAAATATAGAAGAGTTCATAGATTACCATATGAAGGAAAATCAAAAGGTAATACAACTTTATCATTTGGTGAATTTGGACTAATGGCAAAAGAAGGTGCTTGGATTACAACAAATCAAATCGAAGCTGCTCGTGTTGCTATGACAAGATATATGAAACGTGGTGGAAAAGTTTGGATAAATATTTTTCCTCACATGCCAGTAACTAGTAAACCATTAGGTACTCGTCAAGGAAAAGGTAAGGGTGCTGTTGATAAATGGGTTGCTGTTGTTAAAGAAGGTAAAATTATGTTTGAAATTGGCGGAGTAACTGAAGATGTTGCTCGTGAAGCATTTAGATTAGCAAGTCATAAATTACCTATTAAAACAAAATTTGTAACAAAAGAAATGGAAAGTGGTGAATAAAATGAAGGTTAATGATATAAGAAAAATGACCACTGAAGAAATAGAAAAGAAAATTGTTGATGCAAAAGAAGAATTATTTAATTTACGTTTTAGTGCATCACTTGGAAATTTAGAAAAACCTTCAAGAATCAGAGAATTAAGACATGATGTTGCTAGATGCAAAACAGTTCTTCGTGAACGTGAGATGGAGGCTAAATAATGGAAAGACGTAAAGAGTTAGTTGGAAAAGTTGTAAGTAACAAAAATGATAAGACAATTACTGTAGTGGTTGAAACTTATAAAAAAGATCCATTATATGGTAAAAGAGTTAAGTATTCTAAAAAGTATGCTGTAGATGATCCTAAAAATTTAGCATCAGTAGGGGACACTGTTAGAATAGTTGAAACTAGACCATTATCAAAAACAAAGTATTTCTATTTAAAAGAAATCGTAGAAAAAGCAGTTATACTATAGTAACTGGATAAGGAGGAATTATGATTCAACAAGAAAGTCGTCTTAAAGTTGCAGATAATTCAGGAGCAAGAGAATTATTAGTAATTCGTGTTCTTGGAGGAAGTAAAGTTAAGACTGGAAATATTGGTGATATCGTTGTAGGAACAGTTAAAAATGCTATTCCAAACGGTACTGTTAAAAAAAGCAAAGTTGTAAAAGCAGTTATTGTTCGTTCTAAATTTGGTGTAAGAAGAGATGATGGATCTTATATTAAGTTTGATGACAATGCTTGCGTTATTATTAAAGATGATAAGAGTCCAGTGGGAACACGTATTTTTGGACCAGTAGCAAGAGAACTTCGTGATGATAAAGATTTTATGAAGATTGTATCCCTTGCTAAGGAAGTACTATAGAGGTGTTATATGAGATTAAAAACAGGTGATAAAGTTATCGTAATTGCTGGCTCTAATAAAGGTAAAGTTGGAACAATTAAAAAAGTATTACGTAATGAAAATAGAGTAATCGTTGAAGGTGTTAACATTGTTCATAAACATCAAAAAGCAAATGGACAAGAATCAGGAGGAATTCTTGATATTGAAGCACCTATCAATGCATCAAATGTAATGCTTATTGATCCAAAAACAAAGAAACCTACTAGAGTAGGAGTTACAATAGACGAAAAAACAAATAAAAAAGTTAGAATTTCAAAGAAATCAAACGAAAAGTTTGATTAAAGAAGGAGGAATTATTGATGAACCGCCTAAAAGAAAAATACTTGAATGAAGTCGTTCCAAGTTTAAAAGAAAAATATAATTACAAATCAATTATGGAAGTTCCAAAACTATCTAAGATTGTTGTTAATATTGGTGTTGGAGATGCTACTACTAATTCTAAATTATTAGATGCAGCAGTTAGTGATTTAACAGCTATTACAGGACAAAAACCAGTTATTACAAAAGCTAAAAAGTCTATAGCTGGATTTCATGTAAGAGAAGGACAATCAATTGGATGTAAAGTAACACTTCGTGGAGAAAATATGTATAATTTTATGGATAAATTAATTAGTATTGGTCTTCCTCGTGTTAGAGATTTCCGTGGAATTAGTCCAAAAGCTTTTGATGGAAGAGGAAATTATACTTTAGGAATTAAAGAACAATTAATCTTCTCTGAAATTGAATATGATAATATCGTAAAAGTACGTGGAATGGATATTGTATTTGTAACAACAGCAAAGAGTAATGAAGAAGCATTCGATTTATTGGATGAACTTGGAATGCCATTTAGAAAGTAATTGGAGGATATTATGGCTAAAAAAAGTATGATTAATAAAGCTAATAAAAAACAAAAATTTAAAGTTCGTGAATATACAAGATGTGAAAGATGTGGAAGACCACATGCTGTTATGAGTAAATTTGGAATTTGTAGAATTTGTTTTCGTGAATTAGCTTATAAAGGACAAATACCAGGGGTCAAAAAATCAAGCTGGTAAAAAGGAGGATATGAAAATATGGTAGTAACAGATGCTATTGCAGATATGCTTACAAGAATTCGTAATGCAAATCAAATGCGCTATCAAGAAGTTTTGGTACCATCTTCAAAAACAAAATTAGAAATTGCTAGAATTTTAAAAGAAGAAGGATTTATTGAAGATTACAAAGTATCAAAAGATAATGTTCAAGGAACAATTGTTTTAACATTAAAATATGGACCAAATAAAGAAAGAGTTATTACTGGACTTAAGAGAATATCAAAGCCAGGCCTAAGAGTTTATGCTAAAAATGAAGAAATTCCAAAAGTATTAAATGGACTTGGTATTGCTATTATTTCAACGAGTAAAGGTTTAATGACTGATAAAGATGCTCGTAAGAATAACTTAGGTGGAGAAGTACTTGCTTATATTTGGTAGGAAAGGAAGAAATTATGAGCCGTATAGGAAATAGAAAACTTGTTATTCCAGAAGGTGTTAGTATTGAAAACGATGGAAACAAAGTAACAGTAAAAGGAAAACTTGGTGAATTATCTTTAACACTTCCAGATGTAATTACTATGGAAGTAAATGAAGATGGAATTACTCTAAAAAGAGCTAATGATGAAAAATTTACTAAAGCTTTACATGGAACTGCAAATGCTAACTTAAATAATATGATTATTGGAGTAACACAAGGTTATAAAAAGAATTTAGAAATTATTGGTGTTGGATATCGTTTTAATGTTCAAGGTAATAAATTGGTTATTAATGCTGGATATTCTCATCAAGTAGATATGAATATACCTGAAGGACTTAAAGTAGAACTTGTTAGTAATACAGAAATTTCTATTTCAGGAATTTCCAAAGAATTAGTAGGAGAATATGCTGCTAATGTTCGTAAAGTACGTGCGCCTGAACCTTACAAAGGAAAAGGTATTCGTTATAAAGATGAATATGTTCGTCGTAAAGAAGGTAAAAAGGCTGCTTAATAAATAGGAGGAATTATGATTAGTAAAGTATCAAGAAATGATGTACGTGTTGAAAGACATAAACGTGTAAGAACAAAAATCGTTGGTACGCATGATGTTCCTAGAGTTTGTGTATTTCGTTCTAACACAAATATATATGCCCAAATAATTAATGATGAAGAAGGTATTACTCTTGTAAGTGCTTCCTCTTTAGAAAATAAAGGAAAAAATGGAAGCAATGTTGAAGCAGCAAAATTAGTTGGAGAATCTCTTGCAAAAAAAGCAAAGAAAGCTGGAATTACTAAAGTTGTATTCGACAGAGGTGGATACCTATATCATGGTCGTGTAAAAGCCTTAGCTGATGCACTACGTGATGGTGGGTTAGAATTCTAAGGAGGATTTATGCAAAAAGAAAATGTAGAAAAAGAAACAAAGACTTTAGAAAAAGATAAAACTAAAGTTGTTAGAAACAAAGATAAAGCTAGATCTAGAACTAATAACAATAAAAAAATGTATGAAGAATTAGTTGTTGAAGTTAAGAGTGTTGTTAAAGTTACTCAAGGTGGAAGACAAAGAAGATTCTCTGCAACTGTTGTTGTTGGTGATAAAAAGGGAACAGTTGGAATTGGTATAGGTAAAGCTGGAGAAGTTCCAGATGCTATTAAAAAAGCCATTCAAGCTGCTAACAAAAATGTTATTAAAATCACTTTAATTGATGGAAGAACTATTCAACATGAAGCTATTGGAAAAAGCGGAGCTGCTAAAGTATTATTAAAACCAGCACCTGCCGGAGCTGGATTAATTGCTGGTGGAGCTGTTCGTGCTGTTCTTGAACTTGCAGGAGTTCATGATATTTCAAGTAAATCACTTGGATCTAGAACAAAATTAAATATGGCAACTGCTACAATTAATGCTTTAAAATCTATTAAAACTGTAAGTGAAGTTGCTAAATTAAGAGGAAAAGAAGAAAGTGAGATTTTAGGATAATGAAGTTACATGAATTAGAAAGAAATACTGCTGCAAAGCATGTAAGAAAAAGAGTAGGACGTGGAATGGGTTCTGGACTTGGTAAAACAAGTGGAAGAGGAGAAAAAGGTCAAAAAGCAAGAAGTGGTGTATCAATTCCTGCAACATTTGAAGGTGGACAATTACCACTTTATAGAAGATTACCTAAAAGAGGATTCTCAAATAGTGATTTTAAAATTAGATATGCAACTATAAATGTTTCTGATTTAAATAGATTTGAAGATGGAACAGTTGTAACACCAGAATTATTAAAAGAAGTTGGACTTTTAAAGAATCAATTAGATGGAGTAAAAGTTCTAGGAAATGGTGAATGTACTAAAAAATTAACTGTAAAAGCACATAAGTTTTCTAAATCTGCAGTAGAAAAACTAGGAAGCGCAGGAAGCAAAATAGAGGTGTTATAATGTTTGCTATGTTAAAGCAAATATTTGCACCAACTAATAAAGATTTAAGAAATAGATTGTTTTTTACATTAGGTGCATTATTAGTATTTATAATTGGAACAGGAATAACAGTTCCTGGAACAACAAATATTACAAAGAATTTAGGATTTTTAGAACTTATTAATGCAATGGGTGGAGGAAGTTTAAAACGTTTTTCAATCTTTGCATTAGGAGTTAGTCCTTATATTACAGCATCAATTATTATTCAACTTTTAGAAATGGATATTATTCCATATTTTACAGAATTATCTAAAGAAGGACCTGTAGGAAGAAGAAAATTAAATCAAATAACTAGATATGTTGGTATAATTTTTGCTTTTATTGAAGGTTATGCATTTAGTTTTGCATTCCTTGGAACAGGAAATTCATTTGATTACTTATATGTTGCTGTTATTATGACAGCAGGAACAGCATTCTGTTTATGGTTAGGTGATCAAATAACTCAAAAAGGAATTGGTAATGGAGTTTCTTTAATGATTATGGCAGGTATTATTGCAACACTTCCAACCATGTTTCAAACAGCCTTTACTTCATTAGTAGTTGGTGAAGGTGCTGAACTAGCCCTTGGAATTTTAAAATTTGCATTATTTGTAATAATTTATTTTGCTATTATAATTGGAGTAATTTATGTTCAAGAATCTGAAAGAAGAATTCCTTTACAATATGCAAATAAAACAACAGGATCATATGGATCTGAACAATCATTCTTACCAATTAAATTAAATACTGCAAGTGTTATTCCGGTAATTTTTGCATCAAGCTTACTTGCAATTCCTGCAACAATAGCTAATTTTGTCAATAATGAAGGATTTAAATCATTTGTAGAAAATTATTTAGATTATTCTAAACCAGTTGGATTTATAATATATGTAGTATTAATATTCTTCTTTGGATATTTCTATACATTCTTACAATTAAAACCAGAGGATGTTGCTGATAACTTAAAGAAGAATGGTGGATATATTCCAGGAGTTAGACCTGGAAAGGAAACAGAAGAATATGTTAAATATACTTTATCAAGAGTTACAATTGTTGGAACATTATTATTAATTGTTTTAGCAATATTACCAATTTTATTTACAACATTTACAAAACTTCCTGGAAGTATTACTATAGGAGGAACAGGATTGTTGATTGTTGTTGGTGTTGCTCTTGAAACGTATAAACAATTAGAAGGAAGTCTTGCAACTAGAACTTATAAGAAAAGAAGGGGTCGTGTAAGATGAAAAATATCATTTTAATAGCTGCACCTGCTGCTGGTAAAGGTACTTTATCAGAAATGTTAGTAGAAAAATATGGATACGTTCATATTTCAACAGGTGATTTATTAAGGGATGCCAGTAAAGAAGATACACCACTTGGTAAAAAAATAAGTGATATGTTACAAAGTGGTGCCTTAGTTACTAATGAAATAGTATTTGATTTATTAGAAAAAAGACTAATGAAAGATGATACTAAAAATGGTTATATCTTGGATGGCTTTCCAAGAACACTTGAACAAGCAGAAATGTATGATGATACAGTTAAACGTTTAAATTTAGATTTAGGTGTTGTAATTGTTTTAGAATCCGATTATGAAACCCTAAGAATGCGAATCGTTGGACGTATGTTATGTGAAGAATGTGGAAGTGTATATAATGTTTTAACTGGTGTTAATACACCTAAAGTTGAAGGATTATGTGATAAGTGTGGTGGAAAGTTATATAAAAGAAGTGATGATAATGAAGAATCATTTAAAACAAGATATGATACTTATTTAGATAAGACTAAACCATTAATAGATTTTTATAAAGAAAAAGGAATTATACATTTTGTAAATTCTGATTCAAAAGAAGGTATGCTTAAAGCTACCGAGGAGATTCTAAATGATTAGTATCAAAAGTGAAAGAGAAATTGAACTTCTTAGGATTGCTGGGAATGTCGTTTATCAAACACATTGTTATTTAAAACCTTTTGTAAAAGCAGGAATTACAACTAAAGAATTAGATAAACTTGCTGAAGATTTTATTAGAAGTCGTGGTTGTACTCCTTCTTTCAAAGGTTATGAAGGATTTCCAAGTACCTTATGTACTAGTATTAATAGTGAAGTAGTACATGGAATTCCTGATAATAGAAAACTTAAAAATGGGGATATTATTTCAATTGATATAGGAGCATGCTATAAAGGTTATCATGGTGACTCAGCATGGACTTATGCAGTTGGAGAAATATCAGATGATGCAAAATATATTATGGAGCATACGGAAAAATCTTTATTTGTTGGTTTAAAGGAAATTAAACCAGGAGCTCATATAGGTGATATAGGAGCAGCTATAGAGGAATATGCTGAAGCTCATAATTTAGGTGTTGTTAAAGAACTTGTTGGTCATGGTGTAGGAACTAATGTTCATGAAGAACCAGATGTTCCAAATTATGGTGAAAGAGGAACAGGACCAATTTTAAAAGAAGGAATGGTTATTGCAGTTGAACCAATGTTAACTTTAGGAAGTCCAGAAATTGTCATTTGGGATAATGATTGGACAATTGAAACCGAAGATTATAGTTTATCAGCACATTATGAACATACAGTTGCAGTAACTAAAGACGGATATAAGATCTTAACGGGAGGATTAAATGGCAAAGAATGATACTATTGAAGTAGAAGGAAAAGTATTGGAAGTTTTACCAGGGTATAAATTTAAAGTAGAGCTTAGTAATAAGCATATTATAGAAGCACACGTTTCTGGTAAAATGCGAATGAATTACATTCGTATCATAGAAGGAGACAATGTTTTAGTAGAACTATCTCCCTATGATTTAACACGTGGGCGAATAACCTATAGAAAGTAGGAGGGAAAATATATGAAAGTAAAACCATCTGTAAAACCAATTTGTGCTAAATGCAAAGTTATTAAAAGAAAAGGTAAAGTAATGGTAATTTGTGAAAACCCAAAACACAAACAAACCCAAGGATAATAGGAGGTAGAATATATGGCACGTATTAAAGGTGTAGATATACCAAATGATAAACATATTGTTATATCTTTAACTTATATTTATGGAATTGGTCGTAATCTTGCAAAAACAATATGTGAAGCTGCAGGAGTTGAACCAACTAAAAAAGCAGGAGAACTTGATGTAGAAGAATTAAATAAGTTAAGAGATGAAATTAATAAACATTTAACTGAAGGAGATTTACGTCGTGAAGTTAATATGAATATTAAAACGAAAATGGAAATTAATTCTTATCAAGGTACTCGTCATAAAAAAGGTTTACCAGTAAGAGGACAAAGAACAAATAGAAATGCTCGTACTCGTAAAGGTAAAGGTAAAACCGTAGCTAATAAGAAAAAGTAGTTTAAAATAAAAAAGGAGGTTAAACTATGGCATATAAACAAAGAAAAAGAAAAGTAAAAAAGAATGTGCCTGAAGGAATTGCACATATTCATGCAACTTTCAACAACACAATCGTTACTTTATCTGATAAAGAAGGTAATGCAATAGCTTGGGCAAGTGCTGGAGCTATTGGATTTAAAGGTTCTAAAAAATCTACTCCATTTGCTGCAGGATTAGCAAGTGAGGCAGCTGGAAAGAAAGCATTTGATGCAGGAATGCGTAAAGTAGATGTATATGTTAAAGGTCTTGGACCAGGACGTGAAACAGCAATTCGTTCACTTCAAACAGCCGGACTTGAGATTACATCAATAAGTGATGTAACACCAATTCCACATAATGGATGTCGTCCACCAAAACGTCCTAGAGGATAAAAAAGGTTAATAAGGAGGGAATATGGCAAATTTTGAAATACCATTTGAAAAACCAGTTTATAAAGTAACAGATTATGTAGAAAATAATTTTTATGGAAAGTTCGAATTAGAACCACTTGAAAGAGGATTTGGAAATACATTAGGTAATGCTTTAAGAAGAGTATTATTATCAAGTCTTCCAGGAAGTGCTATTTCTAGTGTAAAAATTGAAGGTGTACAACATGAATTTCAAACAATTGATGGAGTAATTGAAGACGTTACAACTATTATTTTAAATCTAAAGAGTTTAGTTGTTAAAAATCATTCTGATGAAATGAAAATGATGAAGTTAGATATTACATGTGACGAAGATGAAAAAGAAATTAAAGCAGGAGACTTTATGCTTGATCCTGATCTTGAAGTAATTAACCCTGATTTACATATTGCAACTATTAGTCGTGGAGCTCATTTAGTAATGGAAATGACTGTTACAAATGGTCGTGGATATGTAAGAAGTGAAGAAAATAAAAAACTTCTTGATATTAAGAAAGTTGGAACTATTGCAATCGATTCATTGTATTCTCCAATTGAAAGAGTATCTTATGAAGTTGACAATGCTCGTGTTGGTCAAAACGAAAATTATGATAAATTAATTTTAAATGTTTGGACTAACGGAAGTATGAAACCTCAAGAAGCAGTAGGATTAGCAGCAAAGATTTTAATAGCACATTTTAACATTTTATCTGATTTAAGTAGTATTAAAGACTTAACAGGATTAATGGTAGAAAAAACAGAAGATAGTAAATCAAAGGAATTAGAAACTCCAATTGAAGATTTAGATTTCTCTGTTAGAACATTTAATTGCTTAAAAAGAGCAAATATAAAGACACTTAAAGATTTAGTTGATAAAAAACAAAGTGACTTTATGAAAATACGTAATTTAGGAAAGAAATCTTTAAAAGAAGTATTAGATAAAATTAAAGAAATGAACCTATCATTACGTGATGAAGATTAGGAGGAAATTATGGCTTATAGAAAATTAGGTGTAACCAATAAACATAGAAAAAGTATGCTTTCTAATTTAACTAGAGACGTAATCATGAAAGAAAGAATTGAAACAACAGATACAAGAGCTAAAGAAGTTCGTAAATTTGTTGATAAAATGATTACTTATGGTAAAAAAGGAGATTTAGTATCACGTAGACTAGCATTAGCATTCTTACATAATGATACAGAAGTTGTTAATAAAGTATTTAATGATTTAGCAAAACGTTATGAAGGAAGAAATGGCGGATACACAAGAATCTTAAAATTAGATGAAAGAAGAGGAGATGGAGCTCTAATCTCTATCATAGAATTAGTAAAATAAAATTTATCCACAATAATGTGGATATTTTTTTTGAAATAAATTAGCACTTTCTGTTGACAAGTGCTAAAATAAGTGATATTATGAATTTGAAATGAGGAGGAAACATGAAAAAGAAAGAATTTAAAGCAGAATCAAAAAAATTATTAAATATGATGATTAATTCTATTTATACTAATAAGGAGATATTCTTAAGAGAATTAATATCAAATTCAAGTGATGCCTTAGATAAATTATATTTTTTATCTAGTACAAATGGAGAAATAAAAGTAAATAAAGAAGATTTAGAAATAAAGTTAGAACTTGATAAAGAAAATCGTACTATTAAAATAATTGATAATGGTATTGGTATGACTAAAGAAGAACTTGAAAATAATTTAGGAACAATTGCTAAAAGTGGAACAGAATTATTTAAAGAAGAAAATTCTGATTCTAAAAACTTAGAAATAATTGGACAATTTGGAGTTGGATTTTATTCAAGTTTTATGATTGCTAAAAAAGTAAAAGTATTAAGTAAAAGTATTAATGATGATAAAGCATATCTATGGGAAAGTGATGGAGTAGATGGATATACAATAGATGAAAGTGAAAAAGAATCTAATGGAACTGAAATAACTCTATATTTAAAAGATAATACAGATGATGTAAGTTATGATGAATATTTAGATACTTATACAATTGAAAGAATTGTTAAAAAATATTCTGATTATATAAAATATCCAATTAAGATGGAAATAGAACATGAACATGAAGATGAAAAAACCAAAAAGATTGAAAAGCATAAAGAAGTAGAAGTATTAAATAGTCGTATTCCTATCTGGAAAAAGAAACAAAAAGATGTTAAAGACGAAGAATATAATGATTTTTATACAGATAAATTCTATGATTATGAAAAGCCTTTAAAAGTTATTAAAAGTGATGTTGAAGGATTAACAAGTTATAATGCCTTATTATTTATTCCAAGTCATGCACCATATAATTACTATACAAAAGAATATGAAAAAGGATTAATGTTATATTCTAAAGGTGTAATGATTATGGATAAATGTGCTGATTTACTTCCTGATTATTTTAGTTTTGTTAAAGGTATTGTTGATAGTGAAGATATCTCTTTAAATATCTCAAGAGAAACGATGCAAGAAGATAGACAAATTAAATTAATTGCTAAGAATATTGAAACTAAAGTAAAACGCGAATTAGAAACAATGTTAAAAGATGATAGAGAAAATTATGAAAAATTCTATGAAGCATTTGGAGAACAAATTAAATATGGAATATATTCTAGTTTTGGAATGAATAAAGAGTTACTAGGTGATTTATTACTTTTCTATTCATCATCAGAAGAAAAATTAGTAACACTTGACGAGTATGTTAGTCGTATGGGTGATGATAAACTTATTTATTATGCATCAGGTGAAACTATTGATAAAATAAAAATGTTACCATCTGTTGAAGATGCATTAGCAAAAGGAAAAGAAGTATTATTCTTTACTAATTATTTAGATGAATTTGTTATTAAAACCATGGGAGGATATAAAGAAAAGAATTTTGTTAATGTTCAAAACAGTGATTTTGATCTTTCAAGTGAAGAAGAAAAGAAAGAATTAAAAAAGAAAAATGAAGATTCTAAAGAATTATTTACTTCTATGAAAGAAATTTTAGGCGATACCGTTAAAGAAATTCGTTATACAAATAAACTAAAAAATCATCCAGTTTGTTTAGTATCAGAAGGTGAAGTATCTCTTGAAATGGAAAAAGTTTTAAATGCTATGCCTAATGGAGAAAATGTTCAAGCAAATAAAATACTTGAAATAAATGAAAATCATCCAATTAGTAAAAAAATACAAGAATTATTTGAAAATAGAGAAATGGATGAATTAAAAAATTATACCAAAATATTATATGGAACAGCTAGATTAATTGAAGGATTAACTATTGAAAATCCAACAGAAATTACTAATTTAATATGTGATATGATGAGTAAATAAGGAGAGTGATATTGTGTTACCAAAGATGTTTTATGATAGTATGTTAGATGATGTAAATATAAAAAGAATGGATTCAGATATTTATTTAAAAAATGGAAAATATCATGTTGATATAGATATTCCAGGATTTAATAAAGAAGATATTCAAATAGAATTTCATAAAGGAACTATTAGTATTAAAGCAGAACATGAGGAAAAAGAAAACAACGAAAATAAAAAATATATTCGTCATGAAAGAAGATATAATAAACTAGAAAGATCTTTCTACTTTAATGATATTGATGAAGATAATATTAAAGCTGAATATACTAATGGGGTTCTTCATTTAACAATTCCTCAAAAGAGTGAAGTAACTAAAAAACATATAACAATTGAATAGGATTATATAATCCTATTTTTAATTTTGCCTTGTATCTCAAAAACATATTTGCTATAATTATCTTGGATACGTTTGAAATATCAGATGTTTTCCCTTTCAATTATCAAATGATAAAAGAAAGGTGGTGATATGTATGACAAAGCGAGAAATATCTCAATTTATTATAATATTACTTCTTTTTATAGTGATTATATTAATACTTATAAAATAGAAAAAACATCTGATTTCAACTAAGTTGATTTCAGATGTAACCCTTTGGGAAAACGTCTGATTTCTGGTTCAGAACGTATCCTTTTTTATTATATGAAGTTTCCTTCATTCATATGTATCATATCATAATCTATAATATTTGTCAAAAGTAAGGTTTTTATCTTGTATCTCAAAAACATATTTGCTATAATTATCTTGGATACGTTTGAAATATCAGATGTTTTCCCTTTCAATTATCAAATGATAAAAGAAAGGTGGTGATATGTATGACAAAGCGAGAAATATCTCAATTTATTATAATATTACTTCTTTTTATAGTGATTATATTAATACTTATAAAATAGAAAAAACATCTGATTTCAACTAAGTTGATTTCAGATGTAACCCTTTGGGAAAACGTCTGATTTCTGGTTCAGAACGTATCCTTTTTTATTATATGAAGTTTCCTTCATTCATATGTATCATATCATAATCTATAATATTTGTCAAAATATTAATTATGTGATATAATATGCTTGATTTTGGGGGATATTATGAATTTATTGATTATTGTAATTGAATTATTACTTGCTATAGTTTTATTTTTCATGATGAATATCTTAAAGGAAAATAAATTAAATAGGATAGATACAATTGTTATACCAAATATCAGTATGATAATATTAGCTTGTATTTTTCCTAAATTAAAAGATTATATGATTCTTTTATTATTCTTTTATCTTGTTTTAGATTTTATATATGTGTTTATAATAACTAAACAAGGTTTATTTAAAAATGAAAAAGTTTATTATGTTAATATATTTTTATCATTAATATTTGGTTTATGTGTTTATCATTTCTTTTTATTAAAAGTTGAATATGCTTTTATAGATATTGATGTTTTTAAAAACTTTATATGGATATTAATAATATTATATTTTTATCAAAAGTTTAATTTAAAAAGTATTAAATTAGATAAATTTGAAAATGAAAATATGGATAAAACATATCAAGAGTTTGTTGTTGTTTGTTATGCAAAATTAAAAAATAAATATGGATATTTAATTAAAACAGATCCTGTAATAGAAAATATATTATATAGTTTTATGATATATGAAACACATGAAAAAAGTAGTAAATATTTATTAAAATTAAAAGATAAATTTAAAAATAAAAAAAATACTTATAGTATTTTAAATGTTGAAAGTGATAATAAAATAAGTGATGAAGAAGCTATTGTTTTAATTAAAGAAAAATTAGAAAGTAAGTATAAAAAAATTAAAAAAGATAAAGATTTAATAGAAGAAAAACTAATTAAAGAAAAATATAAACAAAGTAAAGATATTAAAGAAATTAAAAATATTTTAAATATTATAAAAGATTTTAATAAAGGGGTATAAAAATATCCTTTTATTTTTACTAATATTATTGTATAATACATATAGATTTGGAGGAATATATGGATAAATTAACTAGAGAAGAAGTATTACATGTTCTTGATTTAGCAAGACTTAATGCAACAGATGAAGAAATAGTAAAATATCAAATAGAATTAAAAAAAATGATTATGGAAATTGATAAGATAAAAGAATTAAATGATTTTGATGAAGATTTATTAATTGCTCCTTGGGAAAGTAATACATCTTTAAGAGAAAATGATTCTTTAAAGATAAATGATGCTGATATATTAAAAAATGTTCCAAGTAAAAAAGGAAATTTTGTATCAGTTGAAGCTGAGGTGTTAAGAGATGAGTAAATATTTAGATTTAAGTATTAAAGAAATACATGAATTATTATTAAATAAAAAAATAAAACCTATTGATTTAATCGAAGAAGTAAATGAAAGATATAATAATAATGAATTAAATGCTTTTATAACTTTTGATATTGAAGGAGCAAAAAAGAAAGCAATTGAACTTGAAAATATAGATATTCCTAAAGATAATTTATTATTTGGTATTCCTATTGCAATTAAAGATAATATCATGGTTAAAGATTTGAAATGTACATGTGCATCTCATATTTTAGATAATTTTGTAAGTATTTATGATGCTAGTGTTGTAAAACTTATTAAAGAAAATAATATGATTATTGTTGGAAAAACTAATATGGATGAATTTGCAATGGGCTCAACGTCTGAAACAAGTTATTTTGGAACACCAGTTAATCCTTGGAATCATAGAAAAGTTCCAGGAGGATCTAGTGGAGGATCAGCTGTTTCTGTATCAAGTGGAATTGTTCCTTTAGCTTTAGGAAGTGATACAGGAGGTTCAATTCGTCAACCTTCATCATTTACGGGAATAGTTGGAATGAAACCAACTTATGGTAGAGTATCTCGTTTTGGATTAGTAGCTTTTGCATCAAGTCTTGATCAAATTGGACCAATGACAAGAAATGTCTATGAAAATGCAATTCTTTTAAATGCTATTTGTAAAAAAGATGATAAAGATTTAACAAGTGTTGATACTAATGAAGACTTTACAAGATTAATTGGTAAAGATGTTAAAGATTTAAAAATTGCTATTCCTAAATATTTTGTTTCTGATATAGTTGAAAAAAATGTTTTAGATGAATTTAATAAAACAATTGAATTATTAAAGATTTTTGGATGTCAAGTAGATTATGTTGATATTAAATATATGGATAAAGCTGTTGTTTTATATCAAATTATTGCAATGGGTGAAGCAAGTAGTAATTTAGCTAGATTTGATGGTATAAGATATGGTTTATCTATTCCAGGTAATACTTTAGAAGATATTTATAAGAAAACAAGAACTGAAGGATTTGGTCGTGAAGTTAAAAGAAGAATAATGGTTGGATCATTACTTTTAAGTGGTGAAAATGCTAAAATATATTATAATAAAGCTTTACAAATTAGAGATGATTTAAAAAAGAGTTTTGAAAATGTCTTTAAAGATTATGATTTAATACTTGGACCAACAAGTAGTCGGGTTGCTTATGATTTGAATAGTTCTAATGATGATCCTTTAAGAAGTTTTATGGATGATGTTTTAGTAATGCATGCAAATATGGGAGGATTTCCTGCAATGAATATTCCTATGGGGTTTATTGATAAAATGCCAATTGGTTTACAAATAATGGGTAATCGCATGGATGAAGCAAAGATTTATCAATTAGGAGATTTTTTAGAAAAAAAATTAAATTTAGATTTAGGAGGACATAATGAGTGATTATAAAAAAACAATTGGAATTGAAGTCCATGTTGAATTAAAAACCAAAGAAAAATTATTTTCTCCATCTATAAATAAATATGGAACACTTGCTAATAATAATGCTAATATAATTGATTTAGGATATCCTGGAACATTACCAACTCTAAATAAAGAAGCAGTTGATCTTGCGATAAGAGCTGCTCATGTTTTAAATTGTAAAATTAGAAAAACACAACACTTTGATCGTAAAAATTATTTTTATTCAGATAATCCTAAAAATTTTCAAATTACACAGGAGAGAACTCCTATTGGTTATGATGGATATATTGAAATAGAAGATGATGGAGTAAAGAAAAAAATAGAAATACTTGAAATGCATATTGAAGAAGATACAGCTAAAAGTATTCATTCTAAAGAAAAAACTTTACTTGATTTTAATAGAGCAGGAGTACCTTTAATTGAAATAGTTACTAAACCTTGCATGCACACATCACGTGAAGCAACTTTATATCTTGAAAGATTAAGAGAATTACTATTATATGCTAATGTATCCGATTGTAAAATAGAAGAAGGTTCTATGAGATGTGATGCTAATATATCAATTAGTAAATCTGATAAGTTAGGAACTAAAGTTGAAATAAAGAATATTGGATCAATTACTAATGTTGGTCTTGCAATTGAATATGATGCTAAAAGACAAGAAGAATTACTTGAACAAGGAATAACTTTAAAAGAAGAAACAAGAAGATATGATGCTAAATTAGATAAAACTATTTTAATGAGAGTAAAAGAAACAGGTAATGATTATCGTTATTTTCCTGAACCAGATATTCCTTATTTTACTTTAACTGATGAATATATTGATAATATAGTTAAAACTATTCCAACTATGGCAAGTGTTAGAAGAGAAAAATATAAAAATGCTAAGATAAGTGATATTAATATTGATAAAATAATTGCTAATAAAGATTTAAGTGATTATTTAGAAACTTTAAATAATGTTAATTTAAAAACAGCATCTAATTTATTACTTGGTGATATAAGTGCTTATTTAAATAAAAAAAATATTTCTATCTTTGATACTAAATTAGATTCTACTAAAATGGAACAATTAATTAAAAAGTTAGATAATAATGAAATAAGTAATAAAAACTTTAAAGAAATAGTTAATGATTTATTAGAAAGAGATATAGAGTTAGTTGATTTATTAAAAGAAAAGAATATTCAAAATGTTGTTGATAATTCTAAGGTATTAGAATTAATTAATAAAATAATTGATGAAAATAAGGATGCTGTTAATGATTATTTAACTGGAAATGAACGCTCTCTTAAATATTTGATGGGACAAGTAATGAAAGAAAGTAAAGGATCAGTTAATCCTAAACTTGCTAATGATTTGTTAATTAATGAATTAAATAATAAAAAATAATTAAAAAAATCAAAAAATATACAAAAAAGACTTGATTATTTCCTACTTTTTATATACAATTATCTTGGGTGGTAAAAATGACTAAAAGTAAGATTGACAAAGTTGATGCTAAAAGAGCAGAAAGACTTGAAAGTTTGGAAAGAGAATTTATTGAATCTTTCGTTAAATTAAGAAAGAATCATAAATTAACTCAACAAGAAATGGCAGACAATGGTCATGTTATTAGAGAGACAATTGCAAGAATTGAAAATTCTATTACATCTCCTCAAATTAACACATTGCTAAAAATTGTTGAACCATTAGGATATACAATCAAGCTTACAAAAATAAAAGAAAAATAATTCTTTTATTTTTTTTTATTAAAAAAAGATTACATTATTTAATATAACCTTGTATAACAAATTCTGATTTTAATTTTGCTTTACTAATATAAATATCATCAATTCTTGATAATACAGTTTCTTCTGTTCCTTTTTTTACAAATATAATAATATTTGTTTCTTCATATTTAAATAAATTATTAAGTTCTTTGGTATCTTTATCGTTTAATTTTTCGGTATTTATATAATAACTATTAACCTTATTTTCTTCGGATACTTTTTTTAATGTGTTTTTTAAAACTTTTCCATCATCAGATTCATCTGTTAAATATAAAACAAATGATTCTTTTTTTTCTAAAGATTTTTTTAAATTATTTACATTGATACTTTTGAAAGAACTTCCAGAACAAGCTGTTGTTAGTAATAATATTAATAATAACATTATGATATTTCTTTTCATGTTTCACCTCTAAAAATATAATAACATATAAAAATATTGTTGTAAATAAAAAATATATTTGTTATAATGATATATAGATAAAATAATAAGGAGAGGTTATGAAGAAAGTTAAATATTTAATACCTATATTAATTTTTTTTATTGTTGTTAATGTTAAAGCAATCGATTCATGTACAACTGAAGAAATGAATAGATTAAAGGAATTAGCAAATAATGTTAAATTTAAAACTGATTATGAAATAAATCCGATAGAAATAATAAATGATGATGGAAAAAAAATAATTAATGATGTGAATGTATCATATAAAATTAAAATAATAAATGATAATGAAAATTTAAAATATTTTTATAAATTATCAAGTCAAAAAGAAAAAAAACAAGTATCTTCGAACGACTTAGCTAATATGAGTTTTCCAGATGGAGAAAAATTAGAGATAAGTATTTATTCTTATACTATAAATTTGTGTACTAATGAATTATTAAAAACAGAATCAATCGATTTACCAACATATAATATTTATTATTATTTAAATCAAGATAAATGTAAAAATAATCCGGATTTTAAATATTGTAAAGAATTTATGAATGTTGAATTAAGTCCTGATGAAATTGAAAAACAATTTGATAAATATCTTGAAGAAAAGAATATTATACAGGCATCAAATTTTCTAAAAGAAAACATTATTTATATTTTGATTGGTGTTATAGCAATTATAACGAGTTTAATATTTGGATTAAAAATCTTTAAAAAAAGAAAAAAGAAACTTGATATCTAATGAGGTGTAATATGAAAAAAAACATAAAATATATTATTTGCTTTATTATATTGTTTATATTTACTGTATATTTTGTTCCTTTTTCTACTAAAGCTGAAGAAACTGTGGTAAAGGGAACTTTAAGATGCCCTCCTCAATTTTTAAATAATGGGTGTGTTGAAATTGTTGAAAATGGGGAAGTTGTTGAAACTCGAGTAACAGGAAATATAAATGGTGCTTCTATAACAAAAATTGTTCGTAAAACAGAAACTCCTGGTCAATTAACAGTTCGTTTTGAAGCTAATGGACAAACTCAAAGGGTATATGGTGATGCATATATAGTAGTAATTTTAGATGCATCAACAACCATGGGCAGCAAATATATTAACTTTGCTGTTCCAGCAGCTAAAAACTTTGCAAAGTCTTTTGATCCAACTAATAATCGAAATGTTCATTTAGCAGAAGTTAGTTTTTATGGAAAAATATTGACTAGTAGAAATTTTGATACTAATGATTTCGAAGGATTTGACTTTAAAAAAGGAAATAAAGTTGGTTCAAATTTGTATTTAGCATTAAATAAATCAATGGAATTTTTTCAAGGAACTTCTATTCCTGAAGGAGCCAAAAAATTTGTTGTAATACTTGGTGATGGGCACTATATATGGAGTAGAATTGAAAATAGTGATGGTTATAAATATATAAAAAATCCTGCTAATGATGTTACGATTTACTCAATTGGATGGGGAAGTGCAAAAGAACAACAGTATGCTCAACAAATGATAGATATTGCTGGATCGACTGATAGATATGTTTATGCTGGAGAAGATGCTGATAGCTATATGGGAGCTTTCAATAGTATTTATAATATGATAAATCCAATAGTAGAAAATAATGTTGTTACTATAAACATTACAGATTCAATTGGAGAATATTTTAGCAGTATAAATGGAAATGCAAAATATAAAACATTTACTTCAAATGCTTCTCCTTATAATACAGAACCTTTTATAATACAAATAGATGGTTCTGCACCAAATGGATGGCATAATACAAATAAAGGATTTGAATTTAATAATAATCAAATTAATATTAATCCAGAAATTTATTGGGAACAAGAAAGAGAAGATTGGAAATATTGTTCAGATACACTTGAAGCAAGTAAGTTAGTTGCAAATAAAACAAATTATTATACAATTTCATGTAAACAAGAAAAATTCTTAGCTAATTTAAAAGTTGATAATCAACCAATTGAAACAACTAAGTTCAATATTTCTAATGGAAGAGGTTTTCCAGTTAGTATTGATATTTCTAGTTCAAATTATTGTATATATGAATTTAATACTCAATCTTTTAAAAATGATTATGAAGAGATAATAAAAAAATATAATGAAAAAATGAACGAATATAATAGAACACACTCACAAAATGCTTTGAAAGAAGCTGCGTCATATGAAAAAGAAAGAATAAGTATGGTAAATTTATTAGATGGGTATAATAAGAATTCATCAAATGTAGCTAAATTGAGTGAGTATGAAAAAAGTTTTGGAGAACAGAAAGCAAAACTAACTATTAAATATTATGATAATTCATATCAAGATGTATTTTTTATAGATTCATCTAATATTAGTGATGGAGTTAAATGTTATAATGATAGACAAGAAAATATATTAGGTAATAATATTTATACCTATAGAACTTGTTATTTGAATAATAGTAAAACTTTCAATCTTCCTGTTTCTTGTATTTCGATGAAAACAGGAGAAGTAGTAAATTGTTCTAATGAAAATAATTTGCTTAATGGAGGAAATGAGTATTACGTATCTTCTGGTAAAAAAGGTGGTTATTTATCTGTTACTTTGGATAAAGCAACATTGTTTGGAGGAGATGTAAAACTTGAAGGTGAAAAGCAAGATAGTAATAATCCAAAATGTGAATTTACAATTGGTAATCTTGATAAAACATTATTTAGACAAATAGAATTATCTGATCCATTTATTCAAAATTATACAAATAAATCAAGAAGTATTGGAAAAAATTGGCAAAATTCTAATTATAATTTTGTAAATATTATTAAAAGCGATATTTGGAAAAATGAAAATAATTATGCATACAAATATTCTATGAGCAAGGTTGATGTTGAAAATATTAAGAAAGATACTGCAAGTGAAGGAGTAAGAAGTTATTTAGGAAGAAATTGTTATTTTAATGATTCTTCTAATTATATATGTGAATTTGTAAGACCAGATTCAAATGGAAAAAATATTAATTTTAGCAATATAAGTGTTAAATAAAGGAGGCAACTATGAAAAAAATAAAAAAGATATTTTTGATTATAATATTTAGTATATGTATTAAAGTAAATGCTGCTCCTGCATGTACAACAGAAGAAATGAATAGATTGAGAACATTAGCCAATAATGTCCAATTTAAAACAAATTATACTATTGATGAAATACAATCAGGTGATGATATAACAGATGTTAAAGTTTCTTATAAAATTGATGTAATAAATGATAATGAGGATTTAAAGTATTTTTATAGCATATCATCAATTAATAAGAGGGAAGTTACTTCTAGTCAATTAAGTAATACTATATTTTCAGATGGTGATATAGTTACAATTTATATATATTCTTATACAACAAATTTATGTACTGATGAATTATTGAAATCTGAAAGAATAGTTTTTCCTAGTTATAATAGATATTATTATAATAATAAAGATAAATGTAGTAAATATCCAGAATTTAAATATTGTCGTGAATTTATGGATATTAGTAAAAAAGATTATGATGAAATTGAAAAAGAATTTGACGAATATATTAAAGAACAAACTAATGTTATTAATTATGTTCAAGAACATTTATATTACTTTGTAGGTGGGGGAGTTGTTATAATTGTTGGTGTGATATTACTAGTAATAAATATTAAGAAAAGAAAAAAAGTCATGGATATTTAGTGAGGTAGAATATGAAAAAAATATTAAAAATAATTATACCAGTTTTTATAATAATAGCATTTATCTTTTCTTTTTTAAGTTTTAGTGTAGATGCAGAAGGCGAAATTAAATATTCAAATGGTGATTTAAGATGTCCACCTC
This sequence comes from uncultured Clostridia bacterium, assembly GCA_947168405.1. Lineage (GTDB taxonomy): Bacteria > Bacillota_I > Bacilli_A > RF39 > UBA660 > RUG591. Next base: position 13,636 of record CAMVLU010000003.1, on the reverse strand, counting down.
AGTATTTAAATAATGGATGTACTGAAATACCTGGTGGTGATGGTAAAATTGTTGAAGTTCAAGTATCTTTTAATCAATCTGGAATAAATGTTATTAAACATGTTGCTAAAACTGAAATTTTAGGTGTTTATAATGTTTGGTTTACCGTGGATGGGGATCAATCAACTGTTGTAAAACAAACAAGTGGTTCTGCTAATATATTATTAGTTTTAGATAATTCGTCATCCATTAGATATAGATATAATGATTATATAGTGCCAGCTGCAAAGCAGTTTGCAAATAATTTAAATTTGGCTAATAATGATGGGATTAATTTAGGAATTATTGCTTTTAATAATGAACCATTGATAATTAGAGGATTTGAACATAATAATTTTGATAATATAGCGCCACTTAATTGGAAGCCAAATTGTGCAAAATCAAATATACCAGCAGAATATAATGGAGATGTAAAAAAATATAATCAAGCAATAACTAGTAATGCTTCCGTCAATTCTTCTTGTATAGACAGTCAAGGTAACAAAGGTTGTTATAAGGATGGAGATCATTGTGTATATGCTGGATCTCATATAGAAAAAGCACTATCTTCAGCATATATAATGTTTTCTAATGCAGGATATATTGGAGGAAATGTACCTAATTATTTAATAGTTATGGGAGATGGTAAGTATTCTAGTGATAAAGCATCATTAGAAGAAACATGGAATGCTGTAGTTAATCATAGCGATCAAGGATTTAATAATTTAACAAATAATGGAGTAGTAATTTATTCAATTGGCTTTGGATTAGCGTTATCTAATCAAACATATGGAGATGTAATGAGAAGATTTTCTGGAAATGATCCAGCTCGATATATTGCATTAACCGCTGATGATAATATAAGTAATTATACTTTTGTATTTGATAGTATTGCTCAATCAATATCTTCACAAATAAAAACAACAACATTTTCAGTAAAGATTAAAGATAGAATTGGTTCTGATTTTGATATAGTTGGATCTACTGCAAGAACTAAAACTTTTGAAGGAAATTCATTTCCATTTACAACTGAAGTATTTCAAATTGCTATAGATCAAACTTTAGCAGATGAAAATAATCCTTGGTATGATACTAATAATGGTTTTGATGTTATAGGATATGATTCTTCTTCAATTAATCCACAGGTATATTGGAACAATCCATTTGAATACAAATCTTGTTCTTCAGCACTTAGTCAAAAATATACTTATAGAGATAGAACAACTAATGAATATACATCAATTAGATGTAATCATGTATTCGAATCTAATTTGATATCAGACAATATGCCTATTGGTAGTAAAGTAATAGATTTAAATAATTCAAGAGGATTCCCAGTAGAGATATCTTTAAGTGCAAGTACAACATGTGATTATTCTTTTAATTATCCAGAATTTTTGTATGATTATAATGTAACACAAAATGAAATGATTACATATCCTGAAGGATCAAGAGAAAGAACATATTATGAAAAAATTATTGATAGAATGAATGGATATTTACAATACTGGGCAGCGATATCCAATATAGATCCAAATGATGTTAATAAAAAACCAATTTCTTCCTTATTGAATAATTATCAAGAAAGTTTTAATAAATCAATATCAAGTGGTAATGTTATTATTCAAGATAAAACATTAAATCCTAGTATGACTAAAGTGTTTAATTTAGTAACAAAAGAGGGAAGTTTTACTATAGAAAAAACTGATCCTATAGCGACAAATGCTATTAGTTTACTTGGCGTAAATTTTTATCCTAATATTCAATTTGCTTTACATATGAATAAAACTTTGGAACTTCCTGTTGCATGTTTATCTATGGTCAATGGTGAAATTGTTGAATGTAATAATTCAAGTAATAATCAGATAAGTGGTGATAATAAAATATTTATTCCATTAAGTTTATCTACAGGATATCTATCAGCTGAAGTTAGAGATGCGACTATAAATGGAGCAAAGTTAAAGTTGAATGGTCCAAATGATGGAATTAATCCTTACTGTGAATTTAATAATCATCCAAATGATAATGATGTATTATTTAGACAAATAGAACTTTCTGATCCATTTGTTCAAACATATACAAATAATCAAAGAAATATTGGAAAAAATTGGATGGGAAATAAATATGATTTTACTAATACAATAAAAAGTGATACTTGGTCTAAGGATTATGAATATCAATATACAATGAGTAAAAGAAATGTTTCATCAATAAAAAGAAATAGCACTTCCAATGGTGTAATTAGCTATTTAGGTGATAATTGTAAATTTAGAGATGGTGACAATGTTTATATATGTCCATTTATTAGACCGAGTTCAAGTGGAATATTAAATAATAAATCAAGTTCAAATATTTATTTTACGCACATTAATATTCATGAAAAAAAATAACTTGATATTTAAATAGTTATGGTTTATAATGTATTATAGTAGGAGGTGGAGATACGAAAACTGCAATGTGGGCGGTATTTATCTTTATAATGGGTATAGTTGGAATTATTCTAATTAGTATTTTTGGAAATATAACAACTACAAATCAACAAGATTATACATTGATAAAAAATGCAACAGAAGCTGCTATGAATGATGCTATCGATCGTGCATCACAAAGAGCTGGATTTTATTTGTGTTTTGAGAAAAATGTTAATAAAAATGCTAATGGACAATATGAATTTCAAAGTAAAGATGATTATCGAATAGTAAGAAAAGCATATAATAGAACTCTTAATTTAAAAGATATTCGCGGAGGAGAATGTGAATTTATACAGGGTGAGGTAATTATAAATAAGGATGTTTTTGTTGAAAGTTTTTTAAGAAGAATGTCAGAAAATATTTATAACAATAAAAGTTATCAAGTTACAGTACAAGATGTTATCGAATATCCACCTAAAGTAAGTATTAGAATAGATACTTTTAATACCTATAATTCATCAGAAGCTGAAACATTAGAATTTTCAACTGGGGATTTTGCTATTAGAAATCAAATAGATGCAATATTTGAAGAAAAATAATAAGAATAGAGAGGGAAGAAAATGAAAAAATTAAAACAAATATTATCAAATAAGAATACGGTTACTTTTATAGGAATTATTTTAATCGTATTAGTTCTTTATATTTTTTATAACTGGAGAGTAAATATGGCAACTAGTCCAATTAGAGTGCCATATGCTGTTCAAACAATTCCACCAAGAACTAAGATTACTGAGGATATGATTGGTTATGTAGAAATAACACAAAATGCTATTAAAGGTAATGCTTTAACAAATGCTAATACTCAAATTCTTGGAATGTATACAAATGTTAATTGTCAAATTCCATCAGGAAGTTTATTTTATGCAAGTGCTGTTGTTAAGGAAGAAGAATTACCTGATGCTTTCCTAATTAATTTGAAAGAAGGATATATTGCATATAACTTTGATGTTTCTATGAAAACTACTTATGGTAATTCAATGTATCCTGGAAATTATGTTGATGTATATTTTAGATATGAAGATGATAACGGAAATAAAAATATTGGTAAAGTTGTAGAAAATGTTGAAATTTTAGCAGTTAAAGATTCTGCTGGTCGTGCTGTATTTGAAAATACTACAGAGGAAAGAAGTCCAGCCCAAATTATATTTGGTGTAACTGAAGAAATTCATTATTTACTTCGTAAAGCTGAATATATTACAAGAGATACTAAAGAAAATATCATATTAGTTCCAACTAATGCATCACTTGAACTAGAAGAAGGAGAAACTGCTCCTATTAGTGTAACAAGTGAAAAAATTAGACAATATATAGAATCAAAGGCTGCAACTGCTCAATAGGAGTTGATTATGAATCAAGGTATAAATGCGTATGATTTAAATCCAACAGCTAATCAAGATAAAACAAATACACAAATAAATGATAATCTGTTTTCTAATATTGATTTTGGTCCTTTGAAAGCATATTTGGATGATGACAATATTACAGATATATCTTATAGTAATAATGGTCAAGTATGGTTAAAATCTTTAGATAAAGGTGTTTATAGAGTAGAAAATCCTGGTATTAACAACGAATTAATGGAGAAGATTGCTTTTCAATGTGCTAATATTATGGGAAAAACATTTAATATGGCAAGCCCACTTTTGGATAGTGAATCTTCAGAACTTCGTATGAATTTTATTCATGATTCAATTGCTAGAAATGGTATTGCAGCTGTTTTTCGTAAAACACCAGCAAAGATTAGATTAGAAAAAGAAAAAATAATTGAACAAAAATATATAACTACCGGAATTCATGATTTCTTAATAGAATGTGTAAAAGGACATTGTAACATTATTGTTAGTGGAGAAACTGGATCTGGTAAAACTGAACTTGTTAAATACTTAGCAAGCCATACAGCTTTTAATGAAAAGATAATTACAATTGAAGATACATTGGAACTTCACTTAGATAGTATTTTTCCAGAACGTGATATTGTTGCAATGAAAACTAATAATATTGCATCATATTCAGATGTATTAGTTGGTTGTATGAGACAAAATCCAAAATGGATATTACTATCAGAGGTTCGTTCCGCTGAAGCTGTTACAGCTGTTCGTAACTCTATATCATCTGGACATAATATTTTATCAACAATACATGCTGATAAGGCATCTAGTATTCCTTATCGTTTATATAGTTTGCTAGAATCTAATATAGATGTTGAACAATTTATGACAACAATTTATAGATATATTCAACTTGGAATTCATGTTCGCGCAAGATATGATAAAGTTACTGGTAAGTTTATGCGTGAAGTATGTGAAGTATGCGAATTTTATGTTACAGAAGATAATAAACCAGAATATAATATTATTTATAGAAAAAATATAGATGGTACCGAAATAATTAATGGACCATCACCACATTTAATTGATTATCTTGAAAGTCAAGGAGTAGATTTAACTAATAAGTCTTTTGAAGGTTTAACAACTTCTGCTCCAGATCCTTTTAAAGAAGAAAATCAAAATAATGTTAATAGTAATTCGAATGTTGAACAATTACAAGTTAGTCCAACTGTGAATCAAGAATTAAAAATTGAAGAAGAAGAAATATTGTAAGAATAAAGAGGTGATATTATGGAATTTATAATTGTATTGCTTATTGTGTTATTTATTGTCTTATATCGTAAAAGCAATGGAGAATCTTTATATAAATTCGTTACAACTAGTATAGGAAATGTGTATGATAAATATGCCCCATATTCCTTTAAAAATATTAGAGAAAGATGTAAAGAGATGGGACTTGAGTATACAAAAAAACAATATACATTTCAAGTTGTTGTTTTCGCAGCAGTAGCATTCATTATATCTTATTTATATTTTTATAATTTTGTAATATCTTTTGTTTATGTAGTAGTTGTTGTTGCAATGATTCCATATCTTGCATATTTAAGATGTAAAAGGCTATATAGTGAGTTTATATTTGAACAAGTTCAAGTATATGTAACTAATACCATTATGGAATTTCAAACAACTCAATCTTTTGTTAAAGCACTTGAAGGTGTTTACAATTCAGGTGTATTGGAAGAACCATTAAAAACAGATGTTAAGGTAATGATTGATTTAGCATATCACAATGGTGATGTAGGAGAATCAATTGACTATATGAATAGTAAATATGATTTTTATATGACTAGAAATATGCATCAGTTATTTTTGCAAGTAACAAGAGAAGGTGCTCATGATACTGTACAAGTATTAGATAATATGCTTCTTGATGTTGACCAATTGGTTGAAGGTGTTTATCAAGATAGAATGAATCGTCAAGCTTTCCATAAATCATTTGTTACTTATGGCTTAACGCTTTATTTAATGATAATGGCTGTTCAATGGTTAATTGGTAAAGAAACATATATTAGTTTAGTTAGTACTAATTTATTGATGCAAATAGGACTACATATAGTTATATTATTTAATAGTTATTTTCTTCTATCTGGAGAAAAATATTATAACGAGAATGTGGGGGCTGAATAATGGAATTTGCAATTGTTGTTTTAATAATATTATTTGTTCTTAGTTATGGAGGAGCAATTAATACAAAAAAATTATATGAAGATAATAAAGCATTATTTGCATATTTAAAAGAAAAAGATTATGATTTTTTAGTAAAGGCAAAATATCAAGGTAATGCTGATCCTGATGTAATGTTTGAAAAAAGAATTAAAAATATAATGATTTGGTTTGCTATTGTCTTAGCAGTTTTGCTTTTCAACTTTACATGGATTAATTTAATTATTGGAATAGTTATATTAATTGTAATATATAGAAATCAATATTCTAGTTTAAAGGGATGGTATAAGAAAAATTTGACAGTTATAGATCAAAATTTACCATATTACTTAAAAAGTATTGAAATACTTGCTCAGCATTATACTATACCAGTTGCTATATCTAGATCAATTGATACTGCACCTGAGATGTTTAGAGAAGGATTACAAGAAATGATACATAAGATTGATTCAGGTGATTCTTCAATTCAACCTTACTTAGACTTTGCTGAAAAGTATCCAGTTGGAGATTCTTTAAGAATGATGAGACTTCTTTATAGACTTAGTATTGGAGCACAAGAAAATAAACAAGAACAGTTATCTGTATTTTCTAAAAGTGTTTCATCTTTACAAAATAAAGCAAGAGAACAAAAATATGCTGCAAGATTAAATAAAATGGAAAAAAAGACTATGTCAATGCTAATTGTAACTGGAGGAGGAACTATGTTAGTAATATTCCTTGCGATGGTTATGATGATGATGAGTTGGTCATAAAGTGTAAAATATTATTGATTTTAAATATAATTTATGATATATTATTTTAGTAATAATAGAAAGGAGAAATAATAATGAAAGAAGCAAGTGGAGAATTATCAATGACACTTATTGTAATTATAGCTGCAGGTGTTATTTTAGCTATTTTTATGGCTTTTAGAAAACCAATTTCTGATACAATTACAAATATGTGGGGAGATTTTACAAGTCAAGGAAATTCAGCAAAAGCAGATTATAATAGATAATTTAGGAGGTAGTTATGAGAGAAGCCGTAGGAGGTTCAATTTTGTTTTATATTATATTAGGTTTTTTAGCCATATTTATAGTTTTTATAGCATTAATAATGAATTATGCGGCTTGTTATCGTGCTAGTAACTATGTTTTAACTATGCTTGAAAGAACCGAAGGACAAGTTGCCTTGGGAACAAAAAGTGATAAAGCTGGTGACAACACATTATATGGTGCTTTAAAAGAAAGAAAGTATTATAATGATTTAAAAGTATGTTGTTATGAATATAATAATTCATCAGATGGAAAAATTAGTTCTGTTTATAAAATTGAAACTGTAGTTAATTTTGATTTACCTATGATTGGTGTTAGTTTGAAATTACCAATTAGAAATGAAACAAAAACAATATATGGAACATCATGTAATCCATCATATGTATGTAGGTGATAAAATATGAATATTATAGTTACAAATAAATATAGAGATTTAATATATGGAACAAATATTGAAGTATTAAAAGAATTAAATGGTGTATACAAAGTAAGTCAAATTGCAAACAGTTTTAATTCTATTTTTTATAAAAAAATTATTATTGATGCTACTGCAATTCAAGATTTTCCAAAGGAAAGTGTCTTAAAAGAATTATCAAAAAGTTTTGATATGGATAAACTTATTTTATTTTTACCACCGGATAATCCACCCCCAAAAAGATTTTTATCTTTTTTGGTTAGTTTAAATATTTATAATTTTACAGATAATATTAGAGGATTGTTGGAATTAGTTCAACGAAGTAATACTATAGATAATGTAAAAGAGTTTTCTAAAGTTGAAAAAAGTGATCCTAGTATTGTTCACGATGATAAAGAAGATGATATATATTCAAGTAGTGGTAGAATCGTATTAGGTATTTCTAATATTGAAAATAATTCATATAGTACAAAGTTTGTTTATATGTTGAAAACTGAATTAGATTCTTTAGGAAAAAAAGTTCAATGTATAGAAATAGATAAAAAGAATTTTGTGTATTATAGATCTGATGATATGGTTTCTATAGGTAGTAACCAAATTCAAAGTCATTTGAATAATAGTTTTGGATATGATGTAATGTTATTAGAAGCTGATAATAGATTAGAAAGTATTTGTGATGATGTAATTTATTTATTAGATCCATCATTATGGGAAGTAAACAAATTATTATTTTCTGATCGATTAGTATTTCAAAAATTAAAAGGGAAAAAGGTTATTTTTGTTAATAGTTTGCTTTCTGATCAAGAAGTTGATTTATTTGCAAAAGAAGCTAATATTAGTGTTTATTATAATATTCCACCTCTTAACGATCGAAAGAACAATAAAGAATTGGATAAATTATTGACAAAACTAGGAATTATATCGCCAGTTAGTGAAAAAAGTAATAAAAAAGGACTATTTGATTTTTTCAAATAGTTTTTTTTTTACATATACATCTTTATATTTTGTAAAATATATATTATAATTAATTTGAGGTATTTATGAAAAAATTAGCTTTGTGGTATTATAAACTAAATCCTGATGATTATATTAAATTATCAAATTTTATTATTTATTCATTATTATTTCTTTTTCCAATTTTTTTCGTTGTTTCAACTTTTCAAAATGATACTTTTTATTCAATTAAGATAGGAGAGATAATATTTAAAAAGGGTATTGATTTTAAAGATCATTTTTGTTTTATTCAAAATTTAAATTATAGTTATCCACATTTATTTTTTGATTTAATTATATATATAATTTATAATAAATTTAATTTTTTGGGTTTATATATAATTACTATTGTTTTTACTATATTTAATTTAGTAGTTATTTATCGAACCAATAAATATATTAGTAATAAGTATGTTAGCTTTATTGTCACGATTTGTAATTTTTTTCTTTTAATTCCATTTTTTACTGCAAGGGCTCAAATATTATCCTTTTTGTTGTTTGTGTTGACATTTTTGTTTATTTTAAAATTTCTGAAATGCAAAAAAATAACTTATGGGATAATTTTAGTTATAATTCCAATTTTAATTTCTAATATTCATTTGGCTGTTTTTCCATTCTATTTCGTTATTTATTTTCCTTTTTTTGCCGAATATTTTGTTGCTTTATATTTTAAAAAGAAAAAAATAAAATTGGAATATTATAAATTAAAGATTGATTATAATGAAAATACAAAATATTTATTTATTATTTTTTTCATTTCTTTATTTACTGGTTTATTAACACCTTTAAAATATATTCCATATACTTATTTAATTAATACACTAAATGGTGATTCTTTAAATATAATATCGGAACATTTACCACTTGTTTTAATACAAAATATTGGATATTTTGTATACTTAATTTTTATAATATTTCTTTTAATTTTTTCAAAGATAAAAATTTCATTAAGAGAATTATTTTTCTTCTTAGGTTTTACTTTGTTAAGTTTTATGAGTCGAAGACAAATTTCTTTCTCTATTATTTTTAATGGTTTTATTATTTCTAACATTTTAAATCAGATTATTTTAAGAAAACAAAAAGGTTTTTATAAGTTTAAAAAATGCTTTTTCTTCCTATTGTTTTTGTACTAAATTTTTTTCTGGTATTATTTATTCCAGATTATATAAATAATATTAATAAATTAAAAAATATTGATGATACTATGTATCCAACTTTATTGGTTAAATATTTAAAAGAAAATATTGATTATCGGGATAACAAATTTTTTAATGAATATAATTTTGGAAGTTATTTGTTATTTAATGATATTCCTGTATTTATTGATTCAAGAGCAGATTTATATATGAAAGAATTTAATAAATTTGATGGTGATGATATATTAACTGATTACCAAAATATTTATTATAATTTTGATGAAATATCTAAAAAATATCAGTTTAATTATTATATTTTATATAAAGATAATAAATTAAATATTCTAATTGATAAAGCATATAATTATAATAAACTTTATGAAGATGATTATTTCATTTTATGGGAAGTTAAATAAAAAAATTAGGAAGTAATTATGAATAAAATTAATATTAAAAAACTAAACGTTAAATTAGATTTAAATAATATTTTTTTATATTGTTTATGTTTATTTTCTTGTATGAATTTTTTATTAGTGAATTCATTTTTGATGAAGTTTGGAAATATGGATTTTCCTTGAATATTGCTAAAGGTTTGATTCCATATAGTGATTATAATTTGATACAATTAACATTCTACTTTTTATTAATGGCTGGAATAATGAAAGTATTTAGAACTAGTCTTGTTATTTTTCATTTAAATAATGCATTTTTTGTTGGTTTTGTATGATTTTTAAAATTGTGAATAACTATGATTTTGTTAGAAAATCTCCTTTTGAAGAATTAATTCTCATTGAAAAATATATTAAAGAACATAGTGATAAAAAAAATATATATTTTTGATGAATCTATTTACTTAATCAAATAAAAAATTTTGAAATATATGGAAAAGAAGAATTAAATTAATTAAACAACATTTAATCCATCTTTTTTAAATTTGAGTTTTAATAATAATTTATTTGCTTTTTTAATAGATTTATTGTATAATCATCCCGTAGGTGATAATGTATGTGTAATTCTGATATGCAAGCAATTTTAAAAATTGTTGTAGAAGTTTTAAATGTTATTCATTTTTTTGTTCCTATTGTATTGATAGTATTTTGTACAGTAGATATTTTTAGAATTGTTATTACAAAAAAAGAAGATGAAATAAAAAAATTAAGAACAGGAATAATTTGGAAAATCGTGTATGCCATTGTTATTTTTATAATACCATACATGGTTCCATTTATTTTAGGTGCAGTTGATAAAATACTGCCAATGGATTATGATGATGGTTGGTATGAATGTTATAATTATGTAAAAAGTAATCAAGAAAAAAAATAATTTTGAAAAATAACTTGATTTATAGTTAATAATTTAGTATGATATTAATAGATGTGGGAGGATATATATGAATTTATTTCAAATATTAGCTTGTAGAAGTACGAGTATGAATACAATTATTGGGGGAATTGAGTTTGTTTTGAATATGATACGTTGGGCAATACCAGTTGTATTAATAATATTAGGTTCAATTGATATGTTTAAGGCAATGGCAAGTAATGATGATAAAAAAGCAGGGGAAGCAAAAAGTAGATTTATTAGAAGACTTATTTATGCATTAGTAGCATTTTTAATTCCATTTTTAGTTACACTAGCATTTGATATGGCTGGACAAATTATTAAAGATAATGGTGATCAAAATAAAATAGGTGAAGTAAATAGTCAAGATGGAAATTTCTTTACTTGTTGGTATGAAAGAAATAATTAATAAGGAGGACATTTATGATTCAAGTTGCATATTCATGTTCTGCAAGTATGAACACAATAATAGGAGCAATTAAATTTGTTTTAAATATAATTCGTTGGGCAATACCAGTTGTGTTAATAATATTAGGCTCAATTGATATGTTCAAGGCAATGGCAAGTAATGATGATAAAAAAGCTGGAGAAGCGAAAAGTACTTTTATTAGGAGATTAATTTATGCATTAGTAGCATTTTTAATTCCATTTTTAGTTACATTAGCATTTGATATGGCTGGACAAATTATAAAAGATAATGATAATCTTAATAACGATAATTTAAAAAATGGTAATTTCTTTGAATGTTGGTATAAAGGTGGAAGTTCTAGTAATAGATCAAGTGACGGATCAACTTGTACTTGTAAATACAATTGTGATTCCAATAATAAGAATTGTGATGTTGCTTACGATATTCCGGTTGAAGATTGTAGCGATTATGATCAATATGATGGAAGATGTGATGATTGAAGCTAATAGCTTCATTTTTCTTTAAAAGAGGTGATTCGATGTATATACTAGATTGTACAGCTGTTGAAGAAATGTGTGCTAATTTACAACCATTTTTAAATGTAATTAAAGTGTTTTTAGAAATTCTTCGATGGACAGTACCAATATTATTGATTGTATTTGGATCAATTGATATGTTTAATGCAGTAACAAAAGCAGAAGATGAAAAATCTTTACAAGATGCAAGAAGAAAATTAATAAAAAGAATTATATATGGTATAGTTGTTTTTTTAGTTCCATTTATAATAAATTTAATTATGGAATTAGTTGATGAAGGTATAGATACAGTAGATGAAGTTACCGCAACTTCATGGATTTCGTGTTGGAATGAAAAAATAAATACAAAGAATTGTTCAGATATTTATGAACCAGAGGTTGAATCTAATACTTCTGAATAACAAGCAGATTTACCAAGTAGAGAAAAAAATGATTGTTCATCTTATACATGTCCTAATAGTGCTAAAATAGATTCATTTAATAAATCTGTAAATAAAGTGTATTATAAAAATTCATGTTATTGCAAAGTAACAATTGCTGATCCTGATATATATAATTCTTCAAATTGTTCAGATATTGAATTTAGTTGTGGTAATTATACTTTTGCTTTTTATGAAAGTGATGGTAGTATGGCAAATATTAATTGTTATTTTGAAAAAAGTAATAATAATAAAAATAATGGAAATTCTAGTGAAAATAGTTGTACTGAACCATGTTTAAGAAAAAATATGATTTTAGGTAGAGAGTTTACAGGACAATTAAGTAATAATATTTGTACTTATTCAGCAGTTTTAGATACAGATGCTAATTTAGACTGTGAACAATCATGTAAAAATACTTGGGGAAAGAGTGGATTTAAATCTGGTAGTAGTAATTCAAATGGAGGTTGTAGTTGTAAATATAGTACAATTTGTAATTAATTGTCAAATTGTGTCAAATAATATGATTTGTTTAGAAAAGTTGTTGAAAATACAACTTTTTTTTTATATAATAAACTGGTTAGGAGGATTATATATGAAATATGTATATTTATTCACTGAAGGAAATGCAAATATGCGTGAACTTTTAGGTGGAAAAGGTGCAAACTTAGCTGAAATGACTAATATTGGATTACCTGTTCCTCAAGGTTTTACAATAACGACTGAAGCTTGTACTAAATATTATGAAGATGGAAAGGAAATAAATCCTGAAATTCAAGCTCAAATAAATGAGTATATTGAAAAGATGGAAGAAATTACAGGAAAGAAATTTGGAGATAAAGAAAATCCATTACTTGTTTCTGTAAGAAGTGGTGCTCGTGCTTCAATGCCTGGAATGATGGATACAATATTAAACTTAGGTTTAAATGAGGATGTTGTAGAAGTATTATCAGAAAAATCAAATAATCCAAGATGGGCATGGGATTGTTATAGAAGATTTATTCAAATGTATTCTGATGTAGTAATGGAAGTTGGAAAGAAATACTTTGAAGAATTAATTGATAAAATGAAAGCAGATAGAGGAGTTAAACAAGATGTTGAATTAACTGCTGATGATTTAAAAGAATTAGCAAGACAGTTTAAAGATGAATATAAAGCTAAAATTGGAGAAGAATTCCCTAGTGATCCTAAGGAGCAATTAATGGGAGCTATTAAAGCTGTATTTAGAAGTTGGGATAATCCAAGAGCTAATGTATACAGAAGAGATAATGATATTCCATACTCTTGGGGAACAGCTGTAAATGTTCAATCAA
>CAMVLU010000002.1 GCA_947168405.1 uncultured Clostridia bacterium | reverse complement strand
ATTAACTAATAAAAGAAAAGAAGAAGAAAACGTATTAGTAGAATCTCGTATGAAAAATTCTATTAAAAAATTAGAAAAATCAGTTAAAGAAGGAAAAGTTGAAGAATCAAAAGAATTATTAAATTCAACTTTAAAAAATATTGACAAAGCACAAAATGTAAATATTGTAAAAAAGAATAAAGCTTCTAGATTAAAATCTAGATTAACTAAATCTGTAAATAATATTAAATAGCAATTTTTGCTATTTTTTTTGTATTTTTTTGTTATTATATGTTAAAATAGATATGAAAGGGTTGATGAGTGTGAAAAAAACATTTATATTGTTATCAATTTTATTATTATTTTTACTTACAATATATTTTAAAGATAATATCTTATCATTCCTTGAAAGTAAATTTTTTGTTGCATCAACTGTAGAAAAAAATGAATATACAAGAAATTATAATTTTAAATATGTATCTAATACAGATAACTTTTTTCCTCAAAATAAACAAGATATCTTAAATATTTATTATACTATTATTAATAGTGGTATGGATGAATTTACTTTTTATTGTAAAAGAGAATATGTAGATTGTATAAATGATGTTAAAGATGTTACTCAAAATCAAGAAACTGTTTCGAATATAAATAATTATGTTCATCCATATAATTCTTCATCTGGTAATCATTTAGATATTTATAAAAATTATGGTAAAATTGTAATTAAAATAGATAAAATATATGATGAAAGAATGAAATATATTATTGATTTTGATATAGATAAAATTATAGAAGAAAATATTACTAAAAATATGAGTGATCGAGAAAAAATAAAAGTTATTCATGATTATATTATTAATCATACAAAATATGATAAAGATAGAGCTGATAAAAAAATAATTAAATATAAATCTGATACTGCCTTTGGTGCATTAGAAGAAGGATATGCAATTTGTAGTGGTTATGCAGATAGTATGATGATATTTTTAGATAAATTAGGCATTAAAAATTATAAAGTTGCAAGTGAAGATCATGTTTGGAATTATGTATATGTTGATAATCATTGGTATCATTTAGATTTGACTTGGGATGATCCAATTAATGATGAAGATAAAGATATTTTAGATCATTCATATTTCTTAATAACTGATAAAGAATTAGAAAAATTAGATAAAACCTTTCATACATATGATAAAACAATCTATGAACCATAGATTGTTTTATTTTAATAAATCAACTCCACCTTTTGAAAAAGGATTACATTTTAATATTCTTTTAAATCCTAAGAATAATCCTTTTAATGTTCCATATTTTTCTAAGGCTTCTATTGTATATTCTGAACAAGTTGGATAAAATTTACAATTATAATGAAATCTTCCGGGAATTCTTTGATATTTTCTTATAAGAGAAATAACTTTATTTTTCATAATCCTCCTTGATAATTAATTATATTTTTAGTATAATTTATATGTATTTGCCTCATAGCCAAGCGGTAAGGCAGTGGACTCTGACTCCATTACGCGTTAGTTCGAATCTAACTGAGGCAACCATATAGTAATAAAATCCCATTTGGGATTTTTTATTTTATTTTTTTAGGAACATCATCATCAAAAATTTCTTCATCTACTCCTTCAAACTTTTTCTTTTTAATTAAAGGTATTTCATAAGATATTTGATTTAAAAGATAATCTTTATTTCCATAATAAAGTTGTCCTAATTTCATCATAACAAGTTTATCTTTTTCATAAAATAATTCAGTTTCTAATGCTGATGGTAATAGTTCATATGATTGAACATTTATATCAGATATAGATGGAACTTTAACAACTATTCTTCCATTTTTTTCTATTTTAATATCATATTTATGACAATGACCAAAGAAATTAATAAATACATTACCAGGAATTTTAGCTTTGGGATTATGATGATGAAGTAATATATTAGTATTTTTAATATTTACAATAGAATTACAAAAACTTGGAATAATACAATCATGTCTATAATTATAAATTGCTTCTAAGAAATTTTGACCTCGATCAGTAATACCACTTAAATCATGATCTCCACCTACTCCAAATGTTAAAATATTTTTATCAAATGGATAATTTCTTATAAAATAATCTACTTGATTATAAAACTCAGGAATTATTTGAATTCCTTGAGAATATGTTCCATCTAAGAAATCTCCACAACAGAATATTATATGTATATTATTCTTTTTACAATAATTAAATATATGTTCTACTCTTTTTAAATTTTCTTTTTCATTTCCAAAATGTAAATCAGATATTATTAATAATTTAATATATGATTCATCTAATTTAATAATACTTTGATTATCTTCTTCGGGAATAAAATTAGTTTGTTTATACAAAATATCTCCATTTGATGTATAATCTCTCGTAAATAAAAATCCTTTATTTCTGTTATTTGTTAAATTAGTATAAAGTTGTCTATTAGTAATACCTAATACTTCACACATTTCATTACAAGATTTACCCTCTTCAAGCATAGATAATATTAATTTTGTTTGATCTTTCATAAAACTCCCCCAATGTCTTTTATTATAACATAAATATAATAAATTTAAATATATTTGACAAAAAAAAGAGGAATTTAATAAATCATTCCTCCCCATTCTATTGCACTAAAGCCATATCTTTTAAATGTTTCTAATTTTTGTTCTTTAATATTTACTTTACTATTAACTTTTTTAATATGAATTGATACTCTTAACATACTATCTGGTTTAGGTGTAATAATTAATTTATTACCTCTTTCTCTTTCTTTAGTTAATTCAAAGTAAACAATACTCTTTTCATTATTTTCTAGAATTGGCAACCAATACATAATAAATTCATTTCTTTCTCTTGGATTAAGACCAATTATATCAAGTTTTTCTTCTAAGAAATCAATAGCATTATCTTTAGTTACATAGAATCCTTCATGAAAATCTACTTCATTATATCTTATTTCATCCCAATATAATCCATAATAATATTTATTATTACTATCAATTAAATCTCCATTAGGACTAGCTTTAACTTTCCATGAATTATTATATTTAGGATAAGTAGTTGTTAAATATTCAGGGTGCTCGAATTCTACTTTAACATCAGTTGTTTTAGTTGGATATAGGTATAATACTGGTTTAGCACGTCCTCCTTGTGGAGTTTTAACATCAAAAGTTTTTACTTCTCCTGTTTTTGTATAACAATATTCTTTTCCATAAATATTTTCAGCAATTTTTTGATTAGAATACATTACAACATATATTCCTTCTGGTTTATTTTTTTCACCCATATTATCGAGTTTTTCTCTTGTATAATATCCTGATATAAAAGTATCAAAATAATAATGTTCATTCCAATTATCAAGTACAACCGATTTATCATTATCAATATTAACAAGTGATAAGTTATTATTTTCTACATATATAGCATAGTTTTCTATTAAACCTTTTACATCATTAAATGCTTTACTAGTTGACATTAAAGTTCCATCTATATCATATTTTTTAACAACTTTATTATCTACTATATATAAATATTTATCTTTAAAACTCCATTGTCCTTCACTTGTTTTTTTATCAAATATTACTTTTTTATCATTAGAATAAAATTTATAAATATTATATACATCACCATCTGCTACATAATAAAAACATTTATTATTAAAACAATTAACATAAAAATAACCTGGAAATTCATTTTCATTATTATTAGTAGAAACAAGTTCTTCTTTTTCTTCATTTGCACTTAATAAGTATACATTTTTATCTTTAATTGCTGATAGATAATTACTATCATTTATTAAAATAAGATTATCATATTTAAAATTATACATTTTTTCACTTTTAGCAATATTATAATAACCACCTTTATTAGAAAACATTTCGGATTGATTTACATACAATATTCCTAGTATTTTATTATCTTTATAATTTAAATAATAATAACTATATTGATTTTCTAAATTTAATTTAGTAATTTTTCCATCATAATTATTATAAACTCTTAGTCCATCATCTTCATATAAAACAAAAGCATCTTCACCTTTTATTACTTTAGCAGTTTCAGTTTTAGTTTTAATAGTAAATGCTAAGTCTTTACACCAATCAGCATTATATTCATTACATATTGCTCCTGAACTATATTTATAAACATTAAGGGAATAATTTAATTCTTCTACATCTTCTTTTTTCTCTTCATCATTTTCTTTTTCTTCTTTTTGTTCTGTTTCATTTGGTTTATTATCTTCTTTAACTAATACTTTTGATAAAACAAAATAACCTCCAATAAGAAGTATTAAAATACCTATTATAGAAATTATTAAAATACTGCTTTTTTTATCACTGCTCTTTTTACTTTCACTTTTTTTACTTTTATTTTTTTTATCCTCTTTTTTTTCTTCAACAGGATTTTCTGATATCTTTGTTTTTTCAATTTTATTATCTTGTTTTTCTAGATTATTTTCTTCTAAATTTGTTTCTTCATTTTCATTTAAATTATTATTTTCCATACAAATTCCTTTCCTTAAATAATTTCTTCTTTATATCTAGAATCATATAAATCTATATCATCTATTACCTCCTCAATACTATCTATTTTAGGAAGATCATCAATTGAAGACATATTAAAATAGTCTAAAAATTCACTTGTTGTTTTATATAGATTAGGTCTTCCTGGTAAGTCACTTTTACCAACTTCTTTTAAAAATCCTTTAGCAACTAATTTTCTAATCATTGGAGCACTTGAAACTCCTCTTATTTCATCTACTTGTATTCTTGTAATTGGTTCATTGTAAGCAATAATAGCTAAAGTTTCAATAGCACTACTAGATAATGTATTACTTTCTTCATTTTTTAATAATTTTTCATAATATTCTTTATGTTCTTTTTTTGTAGTTAGTTTAAAAGCATCTCCTAATATACTAAGTCTAATACCTCTATTATCATTTTCATATTCTTCTTTTAATTCAATTATTAATTGTTGAAGTTCTTCTTTAGAAATATTCATTATTTCAAGTAATTCTTTCATGGTAATTCCTTCATCACCTACAACAAATAATAATCCTTCTAATACACCTTTTAAATTCATTATATCGCCTCACATAAAATTGATCCAAAACTTTGTTCTTGATATATTTTTATTTCTCCAAATCTTGTCATTTCTAAAATAGCAAGAAATGTTGCAACAATATATGGTTTAGTTTTTTCTTGAAATAAATCTTCAAATTTTACTCGTTTTTCATATTTAAATTTTTCTTTAATTCTAAGTATTTGAGATTCTATAGATATTTCTTTTTTAGTTACTTTAGTACTAATAGGTTTTTCTTCTTCAATTCTAATTAAAAAATTCTTATATGCATCTATTAAAGTATTAATAGTTAAATCACTTTGATAATTAAAATCTTCTTTGTATTCTAATATATTACTAGGACTTTTCGTCATAAATTCTTTTCTTTCTTGTTCTAATTCTCTTAAAGTTGGAACTAATTCTTTATATTTTTCATATTCAACTAATCTATTTATTAAATTAGATTTTAATTCTTCAACTTCCTGGTCTTCTTCTTCATGAGGAAGTAACATTCTAGATTTTATTTCTAGTAACTCTGAAGCCATTACTAAATAAGAACTAGCTATTGTTAAATTCATTTTTTCTAAACTGTTTATATAATTTAAATATTCATCTATTATTACTTCTAATTTAATATCTAAGATATCCATTTCTTTTTTCTTAATTAAATGTAAAAGTAAATCCATTGGTCCTTGAAAATTATCTAAACTAATATCCATAACCACACATCCTTACTATAAAAGTATAGCACAAAAGAAAAAAAGTTCAAATATTTTATTGAACTTTTTATTCCATTACTTTAAAATGATTACCACTATCTAAATATAATATTCCCTTTTTACCATCTAATTGTTTTAATACTTCTCCATATTTATTTAAATTATTAAGTCTTAATGTTGTTATATAAACATAATTACCATCATTCATATATAATAAAAATAAATCTTTTTCGTATTCATTAGGAGTAAATTCTATTTCAGATATATTTGCTAACATATCTTTATCTATTTTATCTAATTTTTCTAAAAAGTCTTTTAGAATATCTTGATCAGCAACATTTATTAAAGATGGTATTCCTAGTATTACTTCATCTGTTTTAATTTTTTCTCCACTTGCTAAATATATACCATTATCAACTTCATCTTTTAAAACCATATTATATTCATTTACTTCAATATCTACTCTTCCAAAGATATTTTTCTTTATTTTAACACTTTCAACAATTTGACTCATTTTTATTTTATTAATCATTTTATTTGTTGAAATAGAAAATAATTTAGGATATTTTTCAATTCCTGCTAGTTCTATTATCTCTTGATCTGATAATAAATGATTATTTTTTACATATATATTTTTTATTCTTACATTTAATATGTATAAAATAATAAGAATAACGCTAACCAATACACCCAAAAATTTATATATTTTTTTCTTTTTATTCTTTATCTTTTTCACTTAGTTCACTCCAATTAATAAGTCTTTGTTCTACTCTTAATTTTATTTTATATTTATCATATACTTTTTCTTTAACATAATCAATTATTTCTTTTATATCTGATGCTTTAGCTCCTCCAACATTGACAATAAAATTAGCATGTTTATGACTAATCATAGCACCTCCAACTTGATATCCTTTCAAATTTAAATCTTCTATTAATTTACCTGAAAACATACCTTCTGGATTACGAAATACAGATCCTGCCGATGGATATTCTAAAGGTTGAGTTCTTTTTCTTGCAAGTTTTCGATCTTTAATAATTTCTTGAGATAACTCTTTATCACCATTTCTAAGTTTTAAAGTAGCACCCAAACAAATATATCCTTTTTTATGTTGTAAAATACTTTCACGATATGCAAATTTCATTTCAGTATTTGTTAAAGTAATTACTTTTAAATTAGATGTTAAAACTGTAACATTTTTTACAACATTTTTCATTTCCGAATTATAAGCTCCAGCATTCATAAATATTGCTCCACCTATTGTTCCAGGTATACCTGATGCAAATTCTAATCCAGTTAAATTATGTTTAACTGATTCCATTACTACTTTAATTAAATTACATCCTGCTCCAACATTTATTGTATTATCATTAAATTCTAATGTATCAAAACAATCTAATTTAATAATAATTCCATCATATATATCATCACTAAATAATACATTACTACCATTTCCTAAAACAAAAAATTTTATATCTTCTCTTTCAATGATTTCCATTAAAGTAATTAATTTATCAATATTTTTAGGATATACCAAAAGTTTAGCATTACCGCCAACTTTATAGGTTGTATATTTAGAAAGGCTAGGATTTACAATTACATCTCCTATCTTTTCATTCATTATTTCATTGATTATTTTCTCCACTTTAGTCACTTCCAATCAAATCTAAAATAATTTTCAAAATTTCGTCACTACTAGTTGTTTTTCCTAATTTTAAAGAATTTATATGCATATTTTTATACAAAGTATCATTTTCTAATACTTTATCAATTAAATTTAATAAATTCTCTTTATTAAAATCTTTTTCTTCTAAAAGAAGAGATGCATTTGCATTTACAAGTTCCATAGCATTATAAAACTGATGATTATTTGCAACATATGGACTAGGTACTAAGATACTAGGAAGTCCTATAGCTGTAATTTCAGCAATTGTAGATGCACCTGCTCGAGTTACTATTAAATCACAACTTTTTAAAACATTCAACATATTTTCTAAAAAAGGCACAATTTTTACATTATTTATTTTAAATTCTTTAAATTCATCATAGTAATTTTGACCAGTTACTAACAACACTTGATAATCTTTATTAGAAAAATCAATTAATATTTTTTTTAATTCATCATTTATAGTTTTAGATCCTAATGATCCCATTACTATTAAAACTAATTTTTTATTTTCTATAAATCCTAATTCTTTCTTAAATATTTTTTTTACTTTAATAATTTCACTACTTCTAGGATTACCAGTAAATATTGTTTTTTCTTTAGGAAAATATTTTATACTTCCAGGCAAACTAACACATATTTTATCTGTATATTTAATTAATTGTCTATTAGATTTTCCAGGAATAGAATTTTGTTCATGAATCATCGTTTTAATTCCTAATTTTTTTGCACAGAAAATTACAGGAAAAGTAACATATCCACCTACTCCAATAACAATATCAGGATTAAATTCTTTTAATTTCTTTTTTACTATTTTAATAGATTTTAATAATAGATTAATACTATGAAAACTTTTTTTTATATTTTTACTTAATCCTTTTATTTCAATTCCAAAATAAGGAATATTCATCTTAGGAATAATTTCATGTTCCATTCTATCAGTTGTACCTATATATAATATTTCGGCATTTTTATCATACTCTTTAATTTTATTAATAATACTAACAGCAGGATATATATGTCCTCCTGTACCCCCAGCACTTATTACAACTTTCATCCTATCACCCTAATTCAAATACATTATATCATATTATATGTTAGAATAAAAATAAAATTATATAAAAAAATTCTAACTTAAATTCAAGTTAGAATTATAAACAAATAACAATTAAATATTTTTACAAATTTTTTCACCAACTAATATCGTACCATTATATGGTTTAAAACAAACACGTGCCCCAACTTTATAACTTGGTTGCGCTCCTTTATTTCTTGTATATGATATAGTTCTAGAAGAATCAATTAAAAAATATCCATTATAAACTGTTTTATCTTTACTAATCGTATTCTGAATTACTCCAGTAGAAGGATTACAATCCTTTGTTGTTTTAGAAACACAATAATATATTCTCGTAATTGAAGAATTATTTTTATTAATTGTAATTTTGGTACCATTTGAAATTGGTGTTGTTGATACAGACATATAATCTGCATTTGTAGACTTTTGAACATGTGCATAATATATTTTTGTTAAATATATACCATCAGTTGTTGTCTGACCAGTTATATCTATTCTATAATATCCATTTTTATTATCTAATTTTATTATCTCTCCAGCATTTAATACTTTACCTGTTCGAAGTTTAGTATTAACATTATCCTTTGTTATTCCATAATATATTGTATAAGTTAAAAATTTAATGCATTTATTGAACTGGGTTAATTCTAGCGTTGGTGTAATTGCAGTTCTAGTAAATGGTTTTGTATTATCAAATGAAATAGTTGATACTACAGCATATTTATCTGGATATATTTTTTTTGATTCATTATGATCAACTATTAACATATCATAAGCATTACAAGAACTATTCATAGGATTATCATTAGGTTCATCATAATTTGTAGGGTAAGTTGAAGAACTTGTTGGATAATCATTAGGATAATCACCACTTGATGGATTAGTATCTGTTGAAGGGCTAGAAGAAGTAGGAGAATCAGATGACGATGGTGTAGAACTTGGTGGTGTTGATGTTCCACTTGCAGTCGATGAAATAACTGTTACATTTGCTACAGCAGTTTTTCTTCCATCTTGAGTAGTTATTGTTATAGCAGCGTTACCAATACCAACTCCTGCTAGTATTCCATTTGAATCAACATATACTACACTTGGATTACTACTTTTATATGCAACCTTTTTATTAGAAGCATTACTTGGAGAAATAGTATAATATAAATATCTTGTCCCCCCAACTTTCATCGTAATATTAGTAGTTCCAACAACTGATATTTTTTCAACCGGTATAGTATTAGAAGAAACAGTAATTTCTTTACTTGATGTAATATTATTTGATGTTGAAGCAATAATTGTACAACTACCAGCACTAACACCTGTTACTTTACCATTTTTATCTACTTTACAAACATTCTCATTACTACTTGCCCATGTAACATTTTTATTAGTAGCACTATTAGGTGTTATATTAACTACTGCTTGAGTAGTTTTTCCTACTGATAATCCATTTGTAAATCCAAGAATTTCAATTTCTGTAGGTTCAATAACTGTAACTGTATTTTTATCATTTGATACATTAACTGACATTGTCTCGCTGACACTACCATCTTCAGTTTTTACAGTTATTGTGGTAGTTCCCTCAGATACCCCCCTAATAAATCCTTTTTCACTTACAGTAGCAATACTGGTATCATCGCTTTCATATATAAATTTATCAACTTTTGCATCAGAAGGATTAGTTGTTACTTCTATCAAAAATACATTTCCAATTTTTAAATTAATATTCTTTTGAGATAGCTTAATACTTTCTAAGGTAATCACTTTTGATGTTACAGTAACTCTACATGTACTTGTATAATTTTTGTTATTTTCCTCATATTTTGCAATGATTGATGTTATTCCTTCACCTTCTGCCTTAATAAATCCCTCATCATTTACACTGGCAATAGATGTATCATCAGAAACCCATTCTATAATTGGATTAGAATTTTTAGTATTTAGAATATCTACTAATAATTCATATTCATCTCCAACATCTAAATTTAATGTATTTCTTGACATTACAATTGATGGTGTTTGATTTTTGGTAACATTGTTTGCTGTATTATTATTTGAATTACTATTCTTTTTAGTACAACTCTTAGCCAATAATAATATTAAGACAATTAAAATTACAAATACCAATATAAAAATTGCTATTTTTTTTATTCTTTCGCCATTTTGTGAATTATTATTATCATCATCACTATAATAACTTTCGTTATCTTCTTCATAATCTGTATACATAACTAGTCCCCTCGTTTCTATCTACATTCTATCATATAAGTAATCATATTTCAATATTTTTTTCAAAGAAAAAGAAGATATAATCTTCTAATTACTTGGCATTAATCCAAATGAAGTTACAACTCTTCTTCCTCCTGCAACTGATTGACCAAATACATTCTTAGGATTATTAACCAGTTTATTATTGATAACCATTTGAGCACTTGTTCCTCCATCTAAATTAGCAGCATTATAAGCACCATATAATTCAAGTGTATCAATTACTTCTTTCATAGTTGGACCACTTCCATGCGTTCCTTCTGTTGCTAAGAATAAAATTACCCCATCTCTTCTTTGGGCAATAGCAACACGAGCTGCACGATCATATCCTCCAGCAGAACTATTATATTTAATACTTTCTCCATTTAAAATTAGGAAAGGTCCAAACTGAACACCATCACGTATTCCCATTTCAATCGCTTCTTCACCTGTTGCATTTACTAAAGCTAATTTATTTTCTTTAGTAATTCCTATAATATCTTGTTTGTTATTATTTTCTGCATAAACAACTTCTCCATCTTTAATAACATATCCTACTGGTGTATCACTTCCCCATCCATCTGGATCGTGGAATCCTCCTGCATTGATACAAGTCAAAGCTCCATATCGTTTACACATATTTAAAACAGTTTCTTGATTTCCTCCACGACTAAACTTTTTAATCGTTAATAATTTTACATTTTCAGGATGATAAATTGCTATCATATGAGCATTATATTTACCAACTTTTACTTTTATATATTTGTAATCATCATTTCCTTTATCT
The DNA here is from genome assembly GCA_947168405.1 of uncultured Clostridia bacterium. Taxonomy (GTDB): domain Bacteria; phylum Bacillota_I; class Bacilli_A; order RF39; family UBA660; genus RUG591. Next base: position 31,261 of record CAMVLU010000002.1, on the reverse strand, counting down.
CTTTTTAAAATTTCTTCATCATATTCATTATCATAACTTTTCTTTTCAGCTGTATCTATTACAATAGCATCTAAATCCATCTCTCCTGATACTGGAATGTATTTATTTAAATCTAATATTTTTTGAACAGTATCTTCATCATAAAACGTATATGCAATAAATTGATGAGTTTTAGTAACCATAGCTGTATTAACAATCGTATTACGAAATTCTTCATTTGGTCCGTAAAAAAGAATAAAACAACCTATAGCAATCAAATCAATTAAAAGAAAAAATATTGTTGTTTTTCGCATCTTATACCTCCACTATAAATGGTGCATATTTAGAACCATTTCCACTTATTATTTTTAAATCTTTCTTAATACCAAGACAAGGTCTAACATTTCTTTTACTTGATACTTCTGTAGTTAAAACACTTCCATTATAAAGAAGAACTCCACTTCCTTCTTTATCGCTTAAGAAATATGCATTTAAACTACTATTAAATTTTAAATCATTACTACTTAATATTCCAACTTTAGATTTAGATTCACCAAAATTAACTTCTTTTAATAAATCTTTATATTTTAATTTATCAACATAATTCTTTTCTAAATAAGTTTTTAAAGATGAATTATCAAATTCATTAGTAGAATTATCAAATACTTGTTTCGTTTTTAAAACTTTATTACTCTCAATTTTTAAATAATCTTCTCCGACTTCATATACAGTATAAATATCATCATTTAAGTCTATATAACTACCTACTTTTATATCTTTTGCTTTTTCTAAACTGTAAGGATTATCTATAGATCCATCACCTTTTAAGTAAGTTACTGAATTTCTTAAAGTAATAACTGGTCTTACACCATATACATTTGTTGTTTTACTATTAGAAAGATATGTTCCTGTTGTATGCCATGCATTACCTTTACCTGTATTATATAACCATGTATACTCATTTCCTGAATTAATAAATGTTTTTTCTTCACTTAAACTATTTAAATATTCATCAATTCCAAGTAATCTAATATAACTATCTTTATTAGTTTTATCACATTTAATATTTTTTAAATCTTCAACTGAATTTTCACATATAGTTGTTTTCGTTAATCTATCTTGATTTATAGATGGTAATATTTTTTCTTCTAAATATTTTTTAATAGACGATTTATCAAATGAAGTTAATTCTTTATTCCATTCTAATCTATTAACATATTCATCCATAACTAAATCCATAGTTTTATCACCATTAATTTTTAAAATACGAAACAACATTTGATCAACTAAAATATAATTATTAACATTTTTTCCTTTAAAAACATAGTTACCATTTATATTATAAAGTCCATCTCCTTTTTCAACTATCTCTGTCTCTTCAATTATTTTAGATGGTAAATTTAATAATACTTCACCAGTTTCAGCTTTAGGATTATATATTTTATAATATTTAATTAATCTACTTCCATAATATATTCCACATGCTAATACAAAAACAAAACTCAATATACAAAAACCCGTTTGAACTTTAGGTAAAAATATTCTTTTTTTTCTTTTCTTTCTTTTTGCCATACATACCTACTTTCTATTCAATAATTAGATTATACAAAAAAAATTAATTTAATTCAACAATTTTAAACAAATGATTTAAAAAAATAGTAAAAAAATGTAAAACATTTGATTTATTATAAATCAAATGTTATAATTTATCTATAAATAGGAGGATATGAAAGAATGGATGATATAGAAAGAGTAAAATTTTTAGAAATGATGGAAGATAATTTAATGGACCATACTGTTACTATAAATAAATTTATTGGGTACTGTGATTTTATTATTAGATGTCATCAATTAGATATTATTATTGATTACGATAAATATTTAGATTTATTAAATTTTGCAAGAATAGCTAAACCAGCTGATAAAGATGAGTGGCTTCTTTTACAAAAATATCAAACTATAATTAATGATTTATATACCGAAAATAAAAAGACGAAATAATAATCGTCTTTTTTTATATTCCTATGTGTGAGTTTGAATATAATTTAATCGTGAACTCATTGTAATTATATAATAAAAAAAGATAAAACACAATAGACATATTTTTACAAATAATTCGACATTTTTTACAACAATTATTAATACTATAATATGTAAACAAAATATATTTTTCTATTATAAAATAAAATAAATGTGTAAATATACTTTACACATTTATTTTACACTATTCATTTATCCCAATAACATTGTCCAAAGGTATACTAAATAATATTCCACGAGCATCAGTTTTAACTCCACATTCTTTAGTTATTCTTTTCATAACATTTTCTTTTATATCTTTTTTTACAATTGTTAAAACTAATTCTTTTTCAGGTTCAAGTGTTAAATCCATAAATATGGTTCTTCTACTTCCTAAACTTCTTCCATCTATAACAGTTCCACCACTGCAACCTTCTTTATATGCAGCATTCATTACCATATCACTATAACCATCATTAACAATTGTAACTACTAAATCAAAATCATTTTTGTTTTTCATATATTTATCACCTTCTCCAATATCATCAACAATAAACTTACTTAATCCATTTAAAGAAGTAGTAAATGCTATTCCTACTCCAACATCTGGAAGTTTACACCATCTATTTAAATCTAATAAAAGTTTATTTTCAATTTCATCTGATATAACAGTAAAATATATTTTCTTTTCTATTTTTTCTAGTCCAAAATAATTTAAAATACTATTGCTAGCTGTTCCTTTACCTGATACCATCATTTGATATTTTAAATTATATTTTAAAAATAACATCTTTAATTTTTTTTCATTATTATAAATAATACCTAATACTTTAATCATATATTACTACCTCATCATCTAACTGATTATAATCATGAAGAATAATTTCCTTTTCATATATAAATCCGGCAATTTCTAAAAATATAACGGGAATAATACCAATAAAAGCAACATATCCAAAAGTTTGTAAACTTGAATTAGTAATGCCTATTAGAATAGGTAATAAAAAACTTGATGATATTGTTCCAATTACAGCACCTAATGAATCAAATGCTAATGATAAAAAAGTATTAGGAGTAAAGAAAGCAAGAATAATTGCTAAAAAGAAACTAGGAAGTAATACAACTAAAATATCAACTTTATTAATAGCTATTATTAAAGACATCATAAACGAAAAAGCAACTCCTAAAGATAAAAATAATTCTAAAAACTTTTCTTTAATACCACCTTTAGTAACATCATTAACATAATTCATTAAAAAAACAAAAGATGGTTCTATTCTTAAAATTAAATATCCTAAAACTCCTCCAATTATTAAAACCAATTCAATTGGAACATTAATTAACTTTTCACCTATTAAACTTGCTAAATTTAAATATCCATATTTAGCACCTGTATAATAACATCCAACTCCTAAAAATACAAATAAAAATCCCGTTAATATTCCTTTTATTTCTTTTTTATGTTTTTTAATATCTCCTTTTATAAAATATAAATACAACAAAAAAATAGGAATTAAAGATAAAAAGATAAATAATAAACTTTCTCTTACACCTAATCTTCTAGTTGATATAGTAATATTAGAATATATACTTATTAATAAAAAGATAATAATTGGTCCAACAGCAGATAAGCCAAGTATTCCAAAACTAGTATGATTTTTTTTAGGTTTTTTACTTCTTCGAGAAAAAGACATACCAATTGTTAACAAAAATGGTGCAGAAATAGCTCCAGTTCCAAGAGCAGCTCTATCTAAAGCAAAAGGAACCATATTCATATCAGCTTTTATCATTAACATAAAAATAATTATGTAAGATATTATTAAATATACTTTAAAATCTGTTTTAGTAAGTATTCTAAATATAGATATCATAAAGAAAAAACCTATACTAGAAGCAAGTAATATTAATAAAGATATTCTTCCTCCACATGCTTCAAGTATTTCTTTAGCAACCAATGATATTGCTGTTCCCATTAAAAAACACATTCCTAGTACATATATAATATTTTTTCTTTTTATTAAACCATGACTAATCCTATCAGCAATTTTAGGATAAGACATATCAAATCCTACTAAATAAAATGAAACACCTAAAACAATTAAAATAGATCCCCCAAGAAAATTAATCATTAATTTTAAATCAATTTGAAAAAAGACGCAAAGTCCTATTACTATAACAACAATTGGTAACATAGACAAAGCATTCTTCTTTAAAATATTTAATCCTTTTAAATTCATAAATCACCTATTTAAAGAATAATTTATATAAACCATTTTTCTTTTCTACTAAAGAATTATAATTTCCTTTAATATTTATACTTTTATAACAACTCTTTATAATATCATTTATATTACCACTTTGAATTAAATAATTTTTCTTTGTTAAAAAGTCATCTACATATAAAAATGGTAACTCATTTGAAAAGATAACTGAACAACTAACATCACGATCATTTATCATAGTTTTATTCATTCCATATAATGAACTAATTATTAAAGTATATTTACTTCCATTTCGATTTTCTTCTAATACTTTAATTGTATTATCAATCTCTTTTAATTTATTCTTAAGTTCATTAGTTGTTTTACAATCATCTAATTCATAATTAATAATAGTCAAATCTTTAGGTATTTGATTAATAACTTGTATAATAGCATTTGGATTACCTTCTATTGTTTTAATATCAACAAAAGTTAAAGTATTTGTTGTTTCATTTTTTAAACCATTACAGAAATAATTAATAATACCTACTTGATCTTTTTTACAAATAATTAATCCTGTTGCATTTAAATCTTCTAAGTTTTTTACAAGACTTGTTGTTGCAGATCCTGATTCATATATATATGGAATATTTAAAGCACTTTTAATAGAAAATAAAGAATAATATGAAAAATTATTTTTATTTTCACCATAACTAATACCAGCTAAAGTATTTATAAAATTAGTTAAATCTATATTATCATAATTTATAAAGAAAAAAGTATCATTTTGATCTAAACTAAAATTAGAATTAACTATAAAAGGTTTTGTTTCTCTTGGAGGTGTTTTCATAGCATATAAAACATCAAATTTTTGAGTAAATGATTGCCATTTTTCACCAACTTTTGATATAAACATTTTCAAAAAGAAATTTAAATCTACTTGTTTAGCATCATTAGAGATAGAATTAAGTCCCATAACAAAACCTATTTCACCATAACTTGCTAAATCCATATTAATATGACTTAATACTTCTGTTAAATATTTATAATCAAAGATACTATTACTTGATATAACTAAATGTAAAAATACTTTCTTTTTCATATCTGGGTTAATTAATTTTAACATTTCTTTTAGATGATTAACTATTTTTAAACTAGTATCAACAAGACAAAATAAATGTAAATTACCTTCTTTAGAATCAAAATCAGATTTTACTTTTAATAAAGTTTCATTAGTTAATATCTTTTTAGATTCTATTTCTTTATCAACTATACTATAATTATATAATTCATTTACATCCAAAGAAATATTACGATATGCATCATAATAATTACCTACTTTTGATATAACAGAATTATTTGAGAATAAATACTCTTTAGATAAAGCTGCAAATGTAGGCATTAAATCATCATCATAAATAGGAAATGATTCTTTCTTTTCTACTCCAAATCCATTTATTAATAACAAAATAGTTTTCTTGTTCATACAATCACCCTTTATTCTAATAATATATTATCATAAAAAGTAAAAAAAAAATAGACTTTTTTGCTATTTTTTTCTTTTTATATACTGAATACCTTCTGGATTATGAATACAATCTCCATCTAATACTATTTTTTGAACATCACCATTTACAATATTATGATCAATTTCATCCATGATATCAGAAAATACTGTTCTTATACCTCTTGCACCTTCTTTTAATTTAAATACTTCTTCAGCAAGACTTCTTTTAAATGATTCACTCATTTCAACAACTATTCCACTTTTTAAATAAGAATCAACATTTAAATGAACAAATCCTCCATTTTGATTATTAATAATATTATATAAACGTTCAACATCCATATTATTAAGTCTAATTTTTCTAGGGAATCTTGCTCCAAATTGTCTACCCATTCCATATTGTTCTAAATCATCATTTGTAACATCTGTAATTATTTCTTTTTTCTCATTTCCTGTTTTGAATCCCATAGTTGATAAACCTTGTTCTTTTTTAATTCTTTTCTCAGTTATTTCTTTTAATCCTTCAAAAGCACCAGATCCAATAAATAAGATATTAGAGGTATCAAATTCTATCTTTTCTTCTCCAAAACCATTTCTTCTTGTAATAATTCTTTTATCACCTTCTAAAGCTGTTAATAATTCATCTTGAACAGCACCAGATACATCTACTACACCATTAGTTTTATTAGCAGGTATTTTATCAAGTTCATCAATCATGATTATTCCGTATTTTGCTTTTTCAACATCTCCACCTGCTGCTTTAATTAAATTAACAAATATACTATCAACATCTTCTCCAACATATCCTGCTTTAGTAAATCTTGGAGCACTTTCTAAAACATATGGTATATTAAATATCTTTGATAAATTCTTTAAAATAGCTGTTTTTCCGGTTCCTGTGTTAGCAATTAATAAAACATTTCTCTTAAGTTCAGATATATCATCATTTGTATATCCTTTATGTCTATTTAAAATATGATTATAAAAAGCATTAACTATCATAAATAACTGTTCATCTTGGCCAATTATTTTTTCTTTTAATTTATTGACAACGTCTATTACATTTAAACCATTTATCGTTCTTTTAATTAAATCTACATCAAGTCCATCTTCTATTTTTGTTTCTTTTTTGACTTTAGGTTTATTATGAATATTTTCTTTTATATCTTTATCATTATCTTCATATAATTCATTTGAATCAACACTATGGAATGGATCAATAGTTCCTATTTGTAAATCAAATACTTCATCTCCTGTAAAATTAATTGTTTTAACTGACATATCTTTCTTTTCAAATAAATATTTTAAAATTCTTTCTATTCCATAAAATCCTAAATTAAAATCAAGTCCATAATCAACTAAACAATCAATAAAATCTTTACTAATTTTAACTACTTTTCCTCTTCCTTCTAACATTCTCTTTAATTTGTAAAGAGGTGATGTTTCTTTAGTTTTTAAAATTTCTATAGCAAGATCTCTTGTCATTTTATCCATAAAAATAGCTTCATTATCAAAGAAACCCTCAATCATATCATAAGTAAATCCTAATTCAATAAATTTTTTACCAAATACTTTAGAATAAAATATATCATCATAATTAATACCATTTTCAAAATCATAATTCATATCAACAACACAGATAGTTGTTATAAATGAATAATCAAATTTAATAATATTATCACTTTGATCTCTAAAATAAATATCTCTTGCTTTAATTATTTCACGAAGTTCAGGAATAAATGATATTAATTCTCCTTCTGCTCCTTTAGTAGAAAAAGAACTAATTCCATCAAAAACAACTATTCCTCTTTCAGCTAAATATTTATTACCACCAGCACTCATCCATAATTTACGACATATTTCACATAAATCATATTGTAAATCACCAGTTAATTCATAATATAAAACAGGAATAGGAGTTAAATTATTAAAGATAGTATTAGTAATAGTACTTTTACCTGTTCCAATTGGACCAACTAATAAAACATTACTTTTATTTTTATATATTTCATCATATGATAAATCAGATTCAAAAAACATATGATTATCATAAATCTTTTTTAGTATTTTTTTAATTGGTAAATCTTGGCCAATAATTTTATCATTTAAATCATCCATAACATCATTAATTAATACTTCTATACTATAATCAGGTGTTAATCGAAAATCATGATATTCATCATGAAGAGCAAGTACTACTTCATTATACTCTGATGGACTAGTAACCGGTTCAAGTTTATTATCATTTTCTTTAAAAACAATAATAGGATTAAGTGGTATATTATCATATGATTCTTTAGATATTTCAATATAAACAAGTCTAGAACCTCTATCTTCAATCGGTGGAATAAATTGATTTAAATGCTTTTTACTATCAACTACCTCAATTACTCTATTTGAATTTTCTTCACCTATTACTTTATCAAGAGCTTGATAATACATAATATTTTTATACTTTATTTTTCTTAACAAAAGTGCATACATATAAAACCCTCCCATTTATAACTTAATATAATAATATATTTATTAAGAAAAATAAAGATATTTTACAAAAAAAACATCAAAAGATGTTTATCTATTTAATATATATACAGAAAAATTCAAAACAGTTGCAAAAAGTAACCAAATTATATAAGGAATATTCATATATCCTGATTTTTTATCTATTCCATAAAAGCAAATTGTCATTAATACAACAACTATATCCAGTAAGATAATAAATAAAAATGCAAAAAGTCTTGCTTCTAAATTAAAAAATATAATTGTCCAACTAAAATTAAGTACTAAATTTAAAATATACAAAAGCATACAATTTGATTTATGACAACTCATCGATTCGTAAATATAATAACTTGAAAGTCCCATTAAAAAATATAAAATTGGCCAAACTATTCCAAATATTATTCCTGGAGGAGCAAATGGAGGTTTAATTAAATTTTCTGTATAATTACTTATTCCATTTCTAGTTAATAAATATGCTAATAATCCTACTCCTAAAGGAATTAAAATAAATATAATTTTCTTTTTAGTTTCTTCACTAAACATATTATCACCAATAAATAATATGTAAAAAAAAAGAAAATATTTCTATTTTACTTTATTACTTAAATAATCATATATTAAATCCATTGTTTCAGAGTAATCTTCACTTACTTTCATACTATCAGATAATTCTTTATAAAATAAAGCTAACTTACTACCCTTTTCTTCTGCTAAATATGAAAATAAATCAGCATCATTATCTATAAATATAATAGGATATGGTATATCTTCAAGAAATGCTTTATAAACAACTGATGCAACATCTAATTCCTTTTCATGAATTGTTTTATAACCTAAAGCATATTTATCATTTAATTCTTTTAACTCTTTTTCAATTAAACCTATTTTTAAAGGATCAATCTTTCCACATAAAATAGCTAAACAAATAAAAGGAAGATAATTTAAAAACTCTTCTTTATAATAATTATTTAAATAAACTGTTTCTCCAACAAAAGAAAATACAGGTAATTTTTTATCTTTAATAACTCTAAATAAATGAAATACATCTAATTTATCTAAAAATTCTTTTTTATCATTAGATAAATAATTATAATACTCTTCTTTTATAATAGTAAATAATCTAAGTGAAACACTAAAAACATTATTTAAATCAGTTTTTTTCATTTTATCATCTACCTTTATCCTATATAAATTATATAAAACAAAAAGTAAAAAAAAAAGATTATAGACATAAATTTGTCATTATTTATTTTTTTCTATTTTAGAATCAGCTATACTAGCACATCTTAAACATGTCCAGATAATAAAAAGAAATATAATCACAATCAACATAACAAATATCACCAAACTTCCCTCCAACAGGTATAATTATATTTATAGTATATGTAATAATTTGTCGAAATATGTCGATTATAATCATATTTTCTTTATTTTTGTCTTGTTAAATAAATTTTTAATTGATATATATCCTAAATAAAATAAATATCCTATTTCACTTCCTGTTATATCTATTAAAACATCTTTTAATTGTCCAGTTCTTCCTACAACAAATGTTTGATGATATTCATCTCCAAGAGCATATATTAAACAAATTAAAATTGTAAAAAAATATAATTTATAAGAATTTAAACCAAATATTTTTAATAAATTAAGAACAAGTAAACAAAGAACTAAATAAATACTAGCATGCATACATTTTCTTAAAGGATAATTTAAATCATTAACAATATTCTTTATCTTTTTCTCACTTAAATGTTTATTAGTTATTCCTATATCATTAGTTGTATCAATAGTTTTTTCTATTATAGTATTAATAGTTTTTTCACTTTTATTATTAGATTCTTTACTAGGCATTGCTGAAAAGAAATAAATAATCATCATCCAAATAACTACTAAACTAAAAGCAATTAATTTAATTACTAATTCTTTTTTCATATTAATCTCCTGTGTTATATAATATCACATTTTACAAAAAAAATATCAAATTTTGATATTTTTTAGTCTCTTACAAATAAATCTCTTGTATAAATTTTATCTTCAACATCTTTTATATTATCATCTAATCTGTTAACAACAATAACATCAGATATTTTCTTAAATTCATCTAAATCACGAATAACTCTACTATTAAAGAAATTATCTTCTTTTAAAGTTGGTTCATAGACAACTACTTCAACACCTTTAGCTTTAATTCTTTTCATAACTCCTTGAATAGCACTTGCTCTAAAGTTATCAGATCCACTTTTCATAGTTAAACGATATACACCAACTACTTTAGGATTCTTAGTTAAAATCATATTTGCTATATGATCTTTTCTAGTTCTATTAGCTTCAACAATAGCACTGATAATATTTTCAGGAACATCTTTATAATTAGCTTTTAATTGTTTAGAATCTTTTGGTAAACAATATCCTCCAAATCCAAAAGATGGATTATTATAATAATTACCAATTCTTGGATCTAAACATACTCCATCGATAATATCTTTAGTATTTAATCCTTTAAGTTCTGAATAAGTATCTAATTCATTAAAATAAGCAACTCTTAAAGCTAAAAATGTATTAGCAAATAATTTAACAGCTTCTGCTTCAGTAGAATCCATGTATTTAATAACAACATCATCTTTTAAACAGCATGTCTTTAATAAATTAGCAAATATCTGAGCTCTTTCTGACTTTTCTCCAACTATTATTCTAGATGGATATAAATTATCATATAAAGCTTTTCCTTCTCTTAAAAATTCTGGTGAAAACATAATATTATCAATATCATATTTTTCTTTCATAGACTTAATAAATCCAACTGGTACAGTTGATTTAACAACCATAGTAGTATCAAGATTCATTGATTTAACTTTCATGATTATATCTTCAACAGAAGATGTATCAAAATAATCCTTCTCTGGATCATAATTAGTAGGTGTTGAAATAATAACATATTTAGCACCTTCAAAAGCTTCTTTATAATCTAAAGTAGCTTTTAAATTTAATTCTTTCTCTTTAAAATATTTTTCAATATATTCATCTTGTATAGGACTAATTCTATTATTAATCATATCTACTTTTTCAGGTATTATATCTAAAGCTATAACTTCATTTTTAGTACTTAATAAAGTTGCTAAAGATAATCCTACATAACCTGTTCCTGCAACAGCAATTTTCATATATACATTCCCTCTTTCACTACTTGAAGATTATATCACAAGTAATACTAATAATCAAACATTTTTTATTTTAAAACATAAACTCTTGTATAAATTCTCGGATCACTAGAATACTCAATAATAAACTTATTATCTTTTTTACATATAATTAATCCTATTGTTTTATTATTAAATATTTCTTTTACACTTTTATCTATATAATTCATATAAACTTGTATTTGTCCTATATGTTCTTTCTTTAATTCTGTTGCTTTTAATTCTATTACAATATAACAATTATATTTAATATTAAATAACAATAAATCTATATAATTATAACTATCTCCTATTTTTATTTTATATTCTGAATCGATAAAACAAAATCCTTCTCCTAATTCTTTTAAAAAACTAGATATATCTTCAAGTATTAATTGCTTTAATACTTTTTCACTTATTTCGTTGGTATTATATTTATTTTTTATAATAATAGGATTAGGAATAAAATCGACTAATTCTTTTTCTTCTTTATTAATTAACTTATTTCTAGATTCAATTGGTAATCTTTCATATTCATTTGATTTAATTTTTTGACGTAATTGTCTAACACTTAACATTTGTTTCAAAGATATATTTATATAGTAATTCATTTTATCTTCATCAAACCACATTATTTCACAATAATGAGAATAAGTTAATTTATCCGACAGTGTCGGACATTTTGAAAACACTAGATAAAATCTTCTTATATATCTTAATCTAGATTGTGTATATCCTTTACCTAATTCATTTGTTAATTTAAAGGAATATTGTTTAATTATTCCTTCTCCATAATGTTTACCAGCATCAACAAGTAATTTACCTACTTCATAATACGTATCTAAATCACTTTTATTTTTACTATAATCTTTTACTCTTTTTACTATTTCATTATTTATCAACTTTTCTTTGATATTATTATAATAATTCATTTAAACCTCCATCAATTTATAAACTCTTGTATAAATTCTCGGATCACTAGAATACTCAATAATAAACTTATTATCTTTTTTACATATAATTAATCCTATTGTTTTATTATTAAATATTTCTTTTACACTTTTATCTATATAATTCATATAAACTTGTATTTGTCCTATATGTTCTTTCTTTAATTCTGTTGCTTTTAATTCTATTACAATATAACAATTATATTTAATATTAAATAACAATAAATCTATATAATTATAACTATCTCCTATTTTTATTTTATATTCTGAATCGATAAAACAAAATCCTTCTCCTAATTCTTTTAAAAAACTAGATATATCTTCAAGTATTAATTGCTTTAATACTTTTTCACTTATTTCGTTGGTATTATATTTATTTTTTATAATAATAGGATTAGGAATAAAATCGACTAATTCTTTTTCTTCTTTATTAATTAACTTATTTCTAGATTCAATTGGTAATCTTTCATATTCATTTGATTTAATTTTTTGACGTAATTGTCTAACACTTAACATTTGTTTCAAAGATATATTTATATAGTAATTCATTTTATCTTCATCAAACCACATTATTTCACAATAATGAGAATAAGTTAATTTATCCGACAGTGTCGGACATTTTGAAAACACTAGATAAAATCTTCTTATATATCTTAATCTAGATTGTGTATATCCTTTACCTAATTCATTTGTTAATTTAAAGGAATATTGTTTAATTATTCCTTCTCCATAATGTTTACCAGCATCAACAAGTAATTTACCTACTTCATAATACGTATCTAAATCACTTTTATTTTTACTATAATCTTTTACTCTTTTTACTATTTCATTATTTATCAACTTTTCTTTGATATTATTATAATAATTCATTTAAACCTCCACTAATAATCTGTATTTAAAAAGTTCATAATTAAATCTATTAATATTTCTTTTTCTTTGGGATTAGATTGTGCAATTAATAATGTTAAAGCAACTAAAGTATTATTATCAATTACTCTTTTATCATTTTTATATAAAATATTATTAAATTCTAAAAAATATATAAATAAAGTTGCTGCAATTCTTTTATTACCATCAATAAAAGTATGATTCTTAGTAATTAAATATAAAAAATTAGCTGCTTTTTCTTCTACACTTGGATATACATCATTACCAGCAAATGTTGCATAAATATTTTCTATAATTGATGATAAACCTTTATTTCTCTCCAATGCAAATAAATTACTATCACTGTTATATTTTAGTTTAGAAATTATATCTATACATTCTTCATATTTTATTTTTTCTTTTCTAATATTTCCTTTAGGTTTAGGTACACATCTATGATCATAATCATCAAGTAATGATAATGCGTTACTATAATTATTAATTACTCTAATAATCCCTTGAGCTTCATCTCCACGAAGATTTTGTTCTATCCTTCCAGCTATATCAATTAATTTAACAGTTTTTTCTAGATAATCTAATCTTTTTTGATTAACTGCATATCCCTTTATTAAATAATCTTTTAATACTTTATTAGCCCATTTTCTAAATATAATACCATTTTGAGATTTAACACGATATCCAACACTAATAATTACATCTAAACTATATAAATTTACAGGTTTATCAGAATTAGGAATTTGCATTTTTTGCAAATTGCTTTTTTCTTCTAACTCTTCTTCAAATACATTCTTAATATGTCTTGATACAACGCCTACATTCCTATCAAATAATTCAGCCATTTGAGCTTGTGTAAGCCATACGGTTTCATCCTTCATGTTAACTTCCAATTTTACATTTTGATTTTCAAATAAAATAATTTCTTGTTTCATTTTTACTTCCCTTCTTTCTATTATTTTTTTTAAATTATTTCTTTAATTACTAATATACTTCTTACATTTTATAACCTCCTTTTGTTTAGTAAAAAAATCCCCCAATTATAATATATTAATTTTTTAGGCCAATTTACAAAAAAATATATTTTTTTTAATTTTCTTATTTTTCAATGTTTTAAAAAGGTCAAAAGGTGAAAAATGTTCACCTTTTTAATTTTTTAATAAAAAAAAAAAAATAAATTTTTTTCAAAATAAATTTATTTCTTTATATTATCTCTTTTAAATCTTTTTTTATTTCATCTAATAATTCTATTCCATCTTCTCTCTCTAATATAGAATCAATAGATTCTCCTTCAAGATAAAAATACTTATTAATAAATTCTATTTGTTTATTATTCTTACTACTTGATAAATTAACTTCTACTAGTTTATCATATAAACTATTTCTTAATTCATCAGATGAATTTAAATAAACATTTCCATACACATTTCTAAGAATATGCTCAAATTCAATAGCTTTATTTTGAGCTTCAACTCCTATAGGTCTTTCCATTACTTCACCTCCTTATTTTAATCTCCTATCATATCAAATAATATATTTTGATCATTTAAATCAATATCCTTGATACCATTTATAAAACAAAATTGTCTAATAAATACATAGTTTAAATTTATTAAAAGAGTCATATCTTTAAAAGCATATGGAATTGAAACATCTGTTCTACTAATAAATTTTTTATTTTTCATATCTTGTGTAATTTCAGCAACTTTATTATTTAAAATATGGTTATCTATTATAATTTCAAATTTATTACTTTCATATTTTTCATATCTCAATAAATATTGGTCATCATTAGAATAACCACATACATATTTATTTTTTAATGATAATTTTTTATTTATTTTACTTACAAAATCGTTATATTGAGAAGGAAATATAGATAATAATTTTTTAATATTATAATTATAATCTGATATTTTAAAAGTATTTTCTATCTTGTATCTGTTTCCATTTTCTACTCTATTTATATAATCGTTCCAATCTTTAGGTATCCAAACTCTTTTTACTTTTTTTATATTTCTTCTTTCTAATTCATAAATAGATTCTTTAATTAACTCATAAAAATGATTTCCATCAACTATTATTTTATTGTCAAACATATCATCATTTAATTCTTTAAAACAATTTATAAGAAGTTTTTCTTTTTCGTACATATCGTTTCCAGAAAAAGGTTCGTCTAAAGGATCAATTTTATACATAGAATATTTACTTTTAGTAGTAGTTACTACATTAAATGCTTTTCCAAATGTATATTTAATATATTTCTCTATTCCATAATAATAATTTTTTATTATATTAATGTCTTCTTCATCTTTATAATAAACATCTAATTTATTTTTATTTTCCACCTCTTTATATACTTTAGATATTTCATCTAAAAAATAAAATAATATTTCAAATAATACCTCATTATCAACATATTCAATAGGTATAATCCTATATTCATAACATCTTTCTAAAATTGAAGATATAAATCCATTAATTAAATCTCTTATTTTTGTTTTATTACTTATAGTAATAAATGAACAATTACCAAATGTTTCATCATTTAAATATTTTATAAATTCTCCATTTTTCCCTTTTTTAATATAATAAATACCAACACCAAGAGATTTTTCTTCTTTCATGTAAGCTATACCAAACTTCCAAATATTAGGAAATAATTTATCCTTAATATATTTTAATTCATTGTCAAACATATTATTTAAATAATCAAATTCTAATTGTAAATCACTTAATTCTTCATCAGATATAGAAGATGTAATAATAAATTTATTTTGTTCAATACTTATCATTTTATTTTTTCTATCATTATAAATATCAACTAAATTATTATAAAAATTATTTACATCAACTATTTCATCATCATCATTAAAATATATAACTTTATTATTTTCATTTTTTATATCTAAAGACAATACATATTCTAAACTAACATATTTACCAAATATTCTTCTATTTACAACATCTACCATAAATAAATAACAAGGATCAAGCGTTATTCCATGTTTTACAGCATTAAATATTTTTGTATCACAAGAATACTTATATTGACTAATAATTCCTCTTTTATTATTATTTTTATAATCAGTATTCATAGTTTTAATTTGTACATTAAATCTACCTATAGGAATACCATTATTATCTAACAATTCAAAATGACCATCAAAATTAGGTCCTTTATCTAATTTAGGAAAATGTGAATATATTTTATTAGTACTAGTTAAAACTAAATCTAAAAAATCATTTCCTTTACTTTCATCAAATGAACTTTTTACATATCTTGCAAGATTAACCACAATAAATCACCTAAACCTCATATTTTTATTATAACAACAGACATATAAAAAGTAAAAGAAAAGCATAAAACATTACACCTGTTTTACACTTTTTCTACTTCTTCTATTTAAATATTAGGTATATTAGGTATATCTCCTAATGACATTTTTTATCATACTTATTAATTATCATTTTTATTCGATTTTGTTTAATTCCTTGCTCTACACCATTATAAAGTCAGCATTTTCCCTTCTATTAATAATATAATTAGTTATCTTATATCAATTGTCATCTGTTGATTTATCGTATTTATAAAGTCGAACATTAACTGCATTAACTTTTTGACTTGAAATAAACATTTCAAAAGATACTTTATCATAAGCATTTAATTTTCTAAAATCACCTTTAAATTGACTACAATGAAAAAATATAGTTTGATATGAATATGTAGATGGTGTTATAAAACCATATCCTCTTTCTTTTTTTAACGAGCAAATATATCCATAATTTATATCTTTAATTGAACCATTATAATTAAAAATATCATTAATCTTTTTTGATTCGTCATCAGATAATCTCTGACACAAACAATCTAAGTCGCTTTCAAACAAATGCTCTTTTTTATGACCATTTTTTGCTGCTAATATGTATGAATGATAATGAAATATAAAATCAATAAATTCTTTCGTATCAAAATTTGAATTCGATAAAAGTCTTATATATATATGACACAATTTAAAAAGTGAATTATATATGGTAAAGTCAAATAAACTAGTCTTACAGTGACTCAAGAATTTCAAAGTTTCTAATATATTAGAAAATGACAATTCCTTATCATTTTCAAGTAACGATTCAGCATATCTTATTCTAGTATCAATCATTTCAAAAATATATTTTACTTCCATCTTACTTTCATATTCATTGAAACTATTATTATCTATATCTGATAACATTCTTAAAGATATATTAAATTTATTTTGCATTTTCTCTAATCTAGCATACCTTAGCTTAATTAGACTATTATCTGGTTCTAATTCGATTGCTTTTTTTATTACTTCTTCTGCCATTTCATATTTTTGATTATTAATTAATGAACCTGCAAAAAAATAGTATACAGGTGCTTTATTTTCGGCTCTATTTATTGCAATATTATAAAAATTTTCTGATTTAATGCTATCATATTTAGAATATATGTAACCTGCAATTTTATATATATCAGAGAAAGAAAAAGTTGCATTTTGTGCTAAACTTATAAATTCATCTACCTCTGAATAATTTTTGTTTTTGGAACATTCTATAGCCTTTAACATATATAGTGTTGCAATTCTTTCATCATTTGTTTTGGGAAAAAGAGACAAAGGATGATACTCATTAACTAAATGAATATTATTTTTTAAATTCTCCAAACTTCCATTTAATTTATTAATTTTTGTTTGAATATTACTATCTATCTCATAATTAAAGATTCCTTTTTTATTTTGAATATAATTAACAGCAAAATCTAATATAGAATAACTAAAATCATCATTTTGTACTAAAAAGTTGCTTGTAAATAACTCATTAATTGAATTTAAACATCTATCATGACTAAGTTCACATAAATACAATAATTCTGCTAACCCACATTTGTTAGTTTTTATTAATATAATTCTTAATATATATTTTGCATCTTCTGATAATTTATCATAAATATTTGATAAACAAAAATCAGTTAAATCTGATATATGATTATTCAAAATTTCACTAGGTACCATTCCCTTTCCAACATTGATAATAAACCATTTAATTGCTAGAGGATTATTATTTAATTTTTCCAAATATTTTTCTAAACTATTATCTGTTTGTTTTATTAAAGATTTTACTTTATATACTTTTGCTAATTTTCTAAAATAATCCAAAGATTCTTTATTATTTAATGCTTCAAGTTTAAAACTTTGCTCATAATTACCAAAGCCAATTCTAGATGTAATTAAAATTTTAGATCCATTTGGTATTTCTTCGAATAATTTTATTATTGTTTTATCATTACTCAATGTTTCTAAATTATCTATAACAAGAAGAGTTTTATTATTACTCATATATGATAATATATCATTAATATTAGATATGTTATCATTTTGAAAATCATAATTTATCTTTTTAAAATTTTCATCTAAATTTAAAATAACATCTTTAATTTCTTTAAAATCACCATTATAAAGTCCTTTTGTTTTTAATGTTATCCAAATAATAGTATTAAATATAGCTTCTTCATCTAGCATTTCATATAAGCAACTTAAAACAAGAGAAGTTTTTCCTATTCCACCAACACCTATAACTGAAATAACGGGATATGGACCAGTTATTTTTTTCTTTAATTCATCTTTATCCTTGTTCCTGCCAATAAAACCTGTATCATCATAATCAACCATTGGCAGATTGTGCTTAATTTTTTGCTTTTCTTTTATTATTATATTTGGTACAACAGAAAGCAAATAATCAGGATCTTCTTTTATTTTATTGTATTCTGAAATTGTATTTGAAAAATTTATAATATCAGAAAATTTATTCATTTTATTTACAAAATCAATTATTAATTTATCGTCGTTTGGTTCCAAAGGTCTAATATGCATAATTCTATTTCTTGTTGGTACAATTTTCTCTATCTCATCGGTGAGTTTTTTTACCATTTTAGAATTAATAAATTTCAAACAATTAGAATTTAAAATTTGAATATAATCGCCTAAATCTGCATAATTTATTAAAAACATTATGTCATTGGTTTCATTATTATTATCATCTTTATATCTATTTTTCAATTTTTCTAATATACTTGAATTTTTTTCTATTTTATCATTATCAACAATATTCTTTCTCAAATCAATTTCTATATTTGATAACAAACAAAAAAGAAAATTTCTTTTTAATTTTGCATTACTAATTATATCCATACTTTAAATACTCCTCTAACATCTTATTAATAAATTTCTCACCTATATTATAACAACTTCTGCTGATAAAGTAAAAAGAAAAATGTAAAAAGGTACATACTTTTTACATTTAAATTTATTATCTCTTTCTCTTCAAAAATAATTATTAAAGAAGATTCACAATTTTTCATTTTAATTCTATTAACTTTATACTTATATTTTTCCTCTAATCATATATAAATTAAATATTATAAAACGATAAATATCTACTGCATACTGTACTATTACTTTTTCTTTTTCAAAAAAGTAATAATTAATTTCTTATTTTTTTATCTTTACACCTATCTATATATCTTTTCCTACTATATACGCATAATTAGTTGTTGCAGAACCGCCTAAATTTAACATCATTGCATTTTTAGCATTTTTTATTTGATATTTTCCAGCTTTATTACTTACTTGTTTATATAAATCAAGCATCATTCTCACACCTGTTGCTCCTACTGGATGTCCACAACCAATTAATCCTCCACTTGGATTAATTGGTTTCTTACCATTAAAATCTATTATTCCACTATTAATTACATTATGTTCTCCTCCTGGTTCGCATAAACCAAAACATGAAATAGCTGCATATTCACTCGATGTAAAACAATCGTGAGTTTCAAATAAATCTATGTCATCAACAGTTAATTTTGCTCTTTTATATGCATCAAGACATGCTTGCCTAGTCCATGGCAATATATATTTATTATTTTTAGAATCTTCCATTTTCTTTTCAAATTCTAACGGAGCAACTCTATGACCAAATCCTTTAATAATTACATTTGATTTATTATTTCTTATTTTATTGTATTTATCTGAACAAAGAATAATTGATGAAGCTCCATCAGTTATTTGAGAGCAATCTTTTAAAGCTAATTCCCCAGCAATTATCGGATTTGTTTCATTCCCTCTATTAATTATTTCTTTATCACATACATACCAGTCTCTTGTTTGAGCATTACTATTTCTTTTCGCATTTCTATAATTAATAAATGAAATATCCGCTAAATCCTTTAAAAAGACTTCTCTATTTAAATTATATTTTATAAGTAATTCATCAGCCAATTTCGAAAATAATTTAGGAAATGGTAATTCAATATCTTTTCCCTCTTTTTCATAGTACCCTGCCTTACCTAAAAAACTTCCACCTACTCTAGAATCAACTGTTTTCATTAACTCGAATCCAATAACAATTGCAACATCATATGTTCCATCTTTTATTTTACTAGATGCAGCATCGATGGCAACTGATCCAGAAGCACAAGCAGCCTCATATCTTGCAGAAGGTATCCCATAAAAACAAGGATCAACCTCAGTTAAAAGAGAACCTAAATGTCCTTGATTTATATAATTTTCTGCTATAAAATTACCAACAAATATTGCAATTTTATTATTTTTATTTAATTCTATTATTTCTTCTTTTGTTAAATTAACTTCATTTAGTGTATCAAAAATATTTTCTCTAAGTAAAGCAATTACATTTTTACCTTCTTTATTCCAATTTCTTGAAAAATCAGTTTGAGATCCTCCTAAAATATATACTTTATTATTCATATCAAATTCTCCTTATATTAAGATTTAATAAATTTTCGATAATCATATTTAGATTTTTTATTCAGTTTATCCAACAATCTTTCATTATCTAATACTTTTATCCATTTATCATCCATTTCTTTTTTTACTAATTCATAAAATTTATCTTTTCCACCTAATAATTCTATATATCCAATTGGAGGTAACCAACCAAATCCTGTTGCCATAGCATCATCACAGGAATAAATATCATCTGTAACAACATTAGAAACATACAAAGAATATATTATATACTTATAAATCATTTGTCTGCATATTGTAGATTCGTTAGAACTATCACTCAATAAAATATTTATTGCTTCTTTATATTTTCCAATTATTATATTTTCTTTCATTTCATTGGCAAATTTTATATTATATTTTACAACTAATCTATATTCATCATTTTCAATATCATAAACATATTTTTTATCTTCCTCTTTTTTATATAAACCTAATCCCACTTTTCTGCCTAATCTACCATCTCCAACTAGTTTAGTAATATAATTAGGTAATTCAAAAGAATTTCTAAAACTATCATCTATATTTTCAAATATATAATCAATAATTGATTTAGATGTGTCTAATCCAACAAAATCTGCTGTAACAATTGGAGGCATAGAACGACCAGTAAAGTTTCCTAATATTGCATCAATATAATCAATTCCGCCTTTATCATTATACTCTTCTGCTAATTTTAATGCTTCATTTATAAAGAAAAATCCTATTCTATTTCCTAAAAATGAAGGTAAATCTTTTGTTAAAACAACTGTTCTATTTAATGAATTAGTTAAATAATCACTTAATTCTAATGCTTTTTCTCTTTGAGTTTCATCGTGAATTACCAACTCACATAAACTTAAATTATATGGTGGATTAAAAAAATGAATACCAAAAAAATTTTTTTTCTTACTACCAAAAACACTAGATAATTTTTTTATGCTCAAGCCAGAAGTAACAGAACCAATAATTGAATTATCTTGTATAAAGTCATTTATTTTCTCATACATACTAATTTTTAAATCAATATCTTCATTTAAAGTTTCAAATATCAAATCTGATTCCTTAATTGCACTTTCAATATTATCATAAGTAATAGGAATTAACTTTTCCCTGATAGTTTCCGTTCTTATAGATTTATATGCATCAACAATTGCTTGTTTTGCTTTTTCCATCGTTCTACATGCTAAATACACCTTTGCATTTCCGAATGATGCAAAAATTGCTGATACATTTTTTCCCATTGTTCCATTTGCGCCAATAACTGTTACTGTTTTAATATTCATATTTTTAATCCTCCTATTTATTTATATTTTATATGTTTCAATTTAACCAATATTTATAACGTTATATAATAAATTATTTTATACTTTTAATAAAATCATCATAACTATCATATTTACTTTTATATTTTAAACTATCTTCTACTACTTCATCAAATTTATCTCCATGAAAAGGCATTTTAGATATTTGTTCTTTTGCATCGATTGAAATGTCATTATTTAAAAATAATAAACTAAAAAAATGTAACTCTTGTATTGTCGGATTTCTTTTAAGTTTTTCTCTATATTTTTTTACAGTTAAGATAGCACCATCTTCATATTTGGATTTACACTTTTTATAATAATCATCTAAAGTACAAATAAACCTAGCAGGATTACCTGCCCATACTTCATTATCAGGTATTTTACCACTAACTACAGATCCGGCTCCAATTATACAATTATTACCTATTTTACTTCCCATTAATATAATTGAATTTATTCCTACAAAAACATTATCTCCAATAATTGTCTCAGCACATTTTTTAGGAATCTCATTATATATAGGTCTTAAAATAGAATAACTAAAATCATGAGCCAAAATTACCACTCCTTGCGTAATTTTACAGTTACTACCTATTGTAATAAATTTACCATTTTTTATATCTATAATAGTTTTTCTAGGATTAAAAAAATAAGTATAATCTCCAACAGACACATGGTTTTTTCTCAAATATTTTATAAATGTTTTACTATCAGAATGATTATAATCAAATATTTTTTTTAATATCTTATATATATATTTTTTTAAAAGCATAACATTTCCTCCATTATAAATTACTTGAATGGAAAACAATCTATCAATTGTTTCTTCTTCTCATCTACCATATTTTTAGAAATTTTATAATTTTTAATAATTTTATCTAATGTTAAAGATGGTATGTCAGATGATTTAATATATTCATGTTTTAAATTATATGATGAATAATAATCATCAAATTTATACCCATCGCCAATAAGCTTATCAGATACAACAATATGTATATTTGGAATATTTAAGCTATCAGAAATAATTAATCCGTGAAGGCTACTTGAAATAATAGTTTTGCATTCTGCTATTTTCTTTGTAACATTTTCAGGTGAATCTTGAACATCTATAAATGTTGAATTATCAAACTTTTCTAATAACCATTGAAACTCTTTGCATTCTTTTTCACGAAAATGAGCTATAATGCCAACATCATATTTTTTTTGAGGAATTTTATCAATAAAATATGATGCTAGCAATCCACCATCAGCAGTTGGAATATTTAATTTTCTTCCTATAATTTTTTCAACTCTATTTTTTGTTAAATTTCCTCTAACAGCTTTAAATATCATATTTTTCTTATAAAATTTTTCATCTCCATGGGCATAATTAATAAATCCTGTTCCCCACACATATACTGTAGGTTTTAATAATCCATTTATTTTTTTTCTAATATTTTTAATAATTTTTTTTTCATATAAATATATTTTTAATCCACTTCCTATCGCTATCATATCAGCTGAATAGTGTGATTTCCTGATAACTTTACAATTAAATACTTTTTCAATTAAATTTTTATTTAAAACATCACCCATATTATTTACATCAGAATAACATATTCCTATTTTCATATTTTAATCACCTTTTTTATTTTCTTAATTATTAAATTTATAATATCAACATTACAATAAGCAAATAAAATAATACCAATAATAATATTAATAATATTTAAAATCATATTTTGACAAAAACATAATATTAACATAAATATTATTATTGCGATAAATATAATTTGCATTTTATAAAACAAATTTATTTTTTGAAAATTCTTCACGTCTATACATCTATAAATATATAAACACAAGTATGCAACTAATGTTGATAATGAACCAGCAGTTATACCAATTAACTTAACAAGAACTAAATCTATTAGTAAATTTATTCCCGCAATAACCATTGTACTAGTACCAATTTTTTTTGTTTGTTTATAAGCTATATAGATACCACCAAAAAACGATGCCATACAATTAAAAAACATTGCTAAGAACAAGATTGGGATTTGAACATATGCTTTACTATAATCTCCTCTAATCAAAATTTTAAATATTATTGGTGTAAATGCAATTAAAATAATTGTTACTGAAAACATTAATTTAAATATTTTTTTAAACATATTGGAAAAATATAAATCTGCATCCTTATCTTTAATAGCAATTGAAGCATTTTCTTGCCATGCCATCACAAAAATAGATTGAGCAATAGATAAAAACTGTGGTATCTTATTGGCAACAGCATATATTGCATTAGCTTCTAACCCCAAAAAAGACGATATAACAACTCTATCAGATAAGTTTAATATCCATACTGATAAATTATTAGGAATCATTGGCCATGAATATTTTATAATTTCTTTTATGTCTGACTTAGAAATATATTTTAAATTTATATATCTAAATATTTTGATTTTAAAAAATATAAAAATCAATGCAATAATATGTGAAACACATAAAGAAATAATTATACCAGTTATTCCATAATCATTTATAATTAAAGAAAAAACAATTCCTAATGCATTTAATGTTGAAACAATCACAGAACCTATAGAGTAGATTTTATTATATGATAATCCTCTACAAATTTGGGATATACATAGAAATAAGATATCAGAAATCAAATACATACAAATTGAAAATTTTGTTATAGAAGATATATTACGGAGAATAAAAAACAATGAAAATGACACTACAACAGATATTGGAATAACTATAGCAAATATATTTGTAACAATTTTAGTTATTTTTTCTTTATCATTTCTTGCATCAATTAAAAACCTAAATCCAGCCGAATGAACTTGCAAAGTAGCAATTGGTAACAAAAACATAACTAAGGTACTTACCAAATCATATATTCCAAATTCTGTTTTCGTTAATTGACTTGTAATAATAGGTAAAGTAATAACAGATATCAATTTTGGTAAAAGTCTACCTATACCTATTATAGCTGAATTTTTTATAAGTTGCTTTTCTCTATTCATTTAATACACTCTCTTTTCCATAATTATTCGATCTATTAAATATAAAATATAATGCAATCCAAAAATATTTCCATGCCATAAAATAATTATTAAACATTAATGGTAAAATTCCTATTGCTAATATATATATTAAAAATATTTGTTTATCATAATTATTATTATTTTTATATGTCTCGCGTATTTTATATATAAATACAATAATAAATACACTTCCAAAAATTATTCCTAAAGATAGATATAAATCCAAAATCACATTATGACAATAATAACCATATTTTGCATGAAATCCACCAATTCCCATACCAATAACTGGATTATTTAACAATTCATTAATTGCATTTTTCCATATTACATCTCTACCAGTTAAACCATTCGTTGACATATTACTCCAACTTATTAGTGCTTTTATAGCGTATGAATTAATATTCAAATTATTATTTATAAAATTTAATATATTACCAATATTAATCAATAAAACACCTATTACAACTGAAATAACAAAATATTTCATCATTTTCTTAATATTATTTTTTTTGATTAAAAAATCTAATACAAAAACGAAAATTAATGCAACTAAAATTGAATTTCTATTTGAATATAATAACGTAAGAATTGAAAGAATTTCTGGAATTAAAAAAATCTTTTTATCATAATATTTTCTTTCAATATGAAATAAAATAAAACTAGGTAAAGAACAAAATAAACCGAACGACATATATCCATAATAAATAGGATAACCAATAAATGGATCTCTAATAGATAATATAAATAATATTAAATAGAAAAAAGATAAATATGATATCAAATTCTTATAGTTGTTGATCTTAGAAAATAATAAAATTGGAATAAATCCATACAAAATAAAATTTTTTAACTATTATATAAATAAAAAATGTAGTTATTGAAACCTTTGGTCTTTCATCTTTTTTTATATATAAAAACAAATTATACAATATAAAAATAATTAGAATACATATTGATATTAAATAATTAATTTTATAGTTTTTTATAAAATAATTAAATCCTGGAAAAAAAACAATATTTAAAGCTAACAATAATTCATTAACACTAATTTTAGAAATAATATGGTTTTCATTTTTTTTCATATTAACCTCTCACTTTATATTTTATTGACATAAATATTTTTTTTATAAAAAACCCCCAAAAATAAATATTATTATATTTTTTTATAATTTCAATAGCCTTTTTATTATTTTTCTCCTTCAAATATGAAAATAAAACTATTGAATAATTTTTTGCATAAATCTTTTTTTTGTTTAATTGATGATTATTAATTAAATAATCAAAATCAGAAAGAAATTTATCTTTTAATAATTCTAATGAATGACCATTTGGAACATTATTTATTCCATTACTATCTCTAACATATAAAGGTTTATCTACAATACCAATTTTATATTTTTTGCAAATTCGCAACAAAAACTCATAATCTTGATGTCTGAAATATGATACATCGAAACCTTTAAGTTCATCAAAGCACTTTTTTTTAAGAAAAAAGGATGATGTTTGTGGAACTATTTTATTAAAAAAAACATCTTCTGTATAATCGTTTTTTATAGGAAATGTATAAACTTTATTATTTCTATAATAATAACATGAACAAAAATCTAAATCATTTTTTTTCAATAGTTCAATTTCACATAATATTTTGTTTTCTAAATAATAATCATCATCATCTAAAAAGCTTAAATATTCTCCATTTGCAGCTGAAGCTCCTGTATTTCTTGCGGTACTACCATTCATATTTTTTTTATGAAAAATAAATTTTACATTATTGAATTTTGAATATTTTTTTACTAAATTTTCAGTATATATCCGATATTCACTCTTAGGATCATTATCATCAACAACAATTATTTCAATATTTTTATATGATTGATGTAAAGCTGAATCTATTGATTTTAAAATACTATCATTTGTTTTATATGTTGTAATTATAATACTAACTAATCCTTTAACCATTTTTATTTTCCTTCTTGATTTGTTTGCTGCCATAAAACATATATTCTAATGCAGTTCTTGTAGACATATTGTCTTTATATCTTTTCCTTTTTCTTAAAGCAAAATCTAAAATAAATATCCAAGATAAACAGTTATATAATCTTCTAAATACAGCACCTCTTGAAATAAAATACTCTTTGTTCATACCTTTATACCAGGTTGATTTCCTTATATTACATTCTTTACACATAACATATGTATTACTAATAATGTTTAATTTATTGTTTAAGCAATCACATATAAATATATTTTCTTCTCCCAAAGTATATTTTCCTGATCCAGTTCCAAAATTTACATCAAATTTCATGTTTTTTATAGATTTATAGCGAAACGTCATAGAAACAGAACATACTCTTAACATTGTTATCTTATTAATTTTTTTTGATAGTTTTTTATTAACTTTTCCATTTAATCTAATAATACTAAATGCACATCCATCAACATTATCATCTTTATACACATCTAATATATTATTTTCATAATCATCAATAAACAAAATATCATCATCAGTAAATATTACAACATCTACATCATTTGAAACATTACTTAATGCTTTGTTTCTACTTTTACTTAAGCCACGCTCATTAGTTGAAATAAATGTTATTATTTTTCCTTTGTATTCAATTGTTTCTTTTTTTTCTTTTGAAATATCACATTGATTAACAACTATACAATCAGTTCTTATATTCATATTATCAATAAGTTTTTTTACATCTTCACAAAACATAGTAGATATTAAAACACATAATTTCATATATTACTTCCCTTCTAATTTTTATCAATATTAATTATTTCATCATATAATGGTAAATTATTATTAGATAATTGAGAAAAAATAGGTCCACAAACCATTTGCGTTTGAATTATACCAGGAACAAGAGAATTAAATTCCATGCATATTATATTATTGTTGTTGTCAATTGTAATATCCCAACCAATAATTCTATGATGAATAAATTTTTTATGTTGTTCCTTAATGCTTTCAATAATTTTTTCATAAAAAGGAATTTTACCATTAATAGTTTTACCATATATATTACTGTATTTTTTACAAGTAACAGGTGAAATTGCAGGACCATGAATATTACCATTATTATCAATTGCTACAATTCGAGGAGTTTCATCTTTGCTATTAACAAGATCACAAAAAGACCCAGGAGGACCTATACGTAGTATTGATCCTAAAATATATACATGTCCCTTTAAATAAAGAGATGTAATTCTTATAATATTAACAGATGTAGAATTAAATTTAGCCAACTCACTATGTTGAACAACTATATCTTGAACTACAAAATTATTACTAAAATTATCTAACAAACTAGCAAAGTGTTTTTTTTCTACAAGCACAACTCCTTTACCATGACCATATCCCAAAGATTTTTTAAATACCAATTTTTCATATTTAATTACTTTAGATAATGCTTCCTTTGCAGTAATATAATTATAATTTGAATCATAAAATTCATTATTAATTTTTCTTATTACAACATTAGGAAATTTAAAACATTCTACAATTTTTTCTTGATAATTTTTATCCATAAAATAACTATATTTATGTCTCATACCAAAAATATTGTAATTAACATCATTTAATAATGGAAGCATTTTACATTGATAAAAATCATCTGAAACAAAATATTGATAATCTGATTGTTCAAAATCATCATATGTATTTTTCATAATTTTACATACAGAATAATTGCCTTTTTCAATTTTTTCTTTTTCTATTTTATTCAATTTCACATCACATTTTTTTAATGTTTTTTTTTCATCTATTATACATTTTGTTTTATAAACAAGATTAACTATTACTTTTACAATCTTCATTTTTATATTCCTCTTTTCAAATCAAACATTTTGGATATTTCAATATCTTTTTCAATAGGTTTAAATGGGGTTAATCCTCCAGCTGGTGTAAAAGTCAATTCTCCAAAGTAAATTTTACCATCAACATTATACAAATCTACTCTTACAAAATTAAAATTTTTACACAATTTTTCAACTATTTTAACCATTTCATTAAATTTCTCGGGTTTTTCAACATGATTATAATAGTTTTGATAATCACCTTTATTTAATTTTAATAAATTCCAATCTATATCATAAAAATTCATTGTGTGATTAGCAAATCTATCAAAATCAACTTCAATAAATTTTGGAACTCCATTAAAACAAAAAAACTTATAATCTAGCAATTGACATTCTTTATCACAAATATACTTTTCACACAATATTTTCTTTTTTATATTTTTATATTGAGGTTCCTTTTTTATCTTATAATAATCTTCTTCTAACCATTTCTTTAATTTTATATTTATATCATTAATATTTATTTTATTTTTATCATTAACAATTATATTATATCCTGAGCCAGTGTTTAATTTTAAAACAAATTTATGAGGAAAAGATTCATAATTAATATCTTCAATTTTATCATATACTCCAAGAAGTGGTATAAGATATTCTTCACCAATCGTTTTTTTTATGTACTCTCTAACTTTATATTTATCAACATAATCTGAATATTTTTCTAAATTACCATATAACTTTAACCATTGAATTTTTTCTCCAAAATATCGTGGATTTTTAAAATTAACAAACTTGTGATATCCTCTTAAATTCTCTATATTTAACACTACTTTAGTTGGTAGTATTTTTAAAATATTTCTATATGACTGTCTATATTTATCTTTAAATTTTGGGGTCATATTAATCACCTACTTCTTAATATAAATTCTTTTCTTTACAGCATTAAATGCATATCCTACAAAGCAATAACATGTTTTAAATAATGATAGTTTCTCTATTTTTCTATACCAATATAAATTCATTTTTATTGCTTTTAATTTGTTACTAGATAAAGAATTAGAAACTACTCTATAATAAGATAATTTTTCAGGAACTTCATAACAATCATATCCTGCTTTTAATATTTGAGCCCATGTCGCAGCATCTTGTCTTCTTCTTATATTAGGCATTTTTAAAACATCTTTTCCAATAATATTAGTATCAACCATTACTCCAACAGTTTGAATTATAGTATTTCTTAAAAACAAATTATAATTAACTTGTTTTGGTATTTTAACGATTTTATTTAAACTATTACCATCTTCTGTTATTTTTTCATAATCTGTACATGTAAAAGCATAATTATTCTTTATCATAAAATTGACTTGTTTTTCTAGTTTATCATTATCCCATAAATCATCAGCATCTAAATATGCAATAAATCTACCTTTACTATTTTCAAGTGCTGTATTTCTTGCTATTGCAGCTCCAGAATTCTCTTTTAATTTTATATATCTAAATCTTTTATCTTTATCTGCATATTTTTTTATAATTTTAGAAGAATTATCAGGACTACAATCATCAACTAATAACATCTCCCAATTCTTATAAGTTTGATTTAAAACACATTTCAAAGTCTCTTCTATAAATTTTTCACTTTTATATACTGGAGTAATTATTGAAATCAACTCATTTTGTTTCTCCACACTCATCCCCACTTTCTTTCCATAAATAATATTTAATATATTACTGCAAATATTATTAAACGATGTTAAGCAAATCTATGTTGTATTATACAACCTTAAATAATTTTTTTCAAGTTATCTGAATAATATAATTTTTTTATATTTCCATAAAAAAAGATAAATTTATACTATATCAATATACTATAAAATAATAATTTCAATATAGTTATAAAAACTATCAATTTTAATCATTTAATTTATTAAAAATTAGATTCTTATAGTTAGTTTATTTTTATTTTTTATATTATTTATTATACCATTATGATCATATTTTTCACCAAGTAAAGGAGGAAAAAAATATCTTACTAATTCAGTTAATACCAAAGAGATAATAATAGAAACAATAACAATTATA
>CAMVLU010000001.1 GCA_947168405.1 uncultured Clostridia bacterium | reverse complement strand
CATTATAATCGTTTATTTCAGCTGTATGTAATCCTATTGTTAAATATGTATGTAGATATTTTTTTATTATTTCTAATCCTTCTTTTATATTATTCAGATCACAGCAAGAAAGAATAAAATTATTAACATTATTATCTTTAGCTCTTTTTAATATACTATCTATATCATCATTTAAAGTTAAATGAAAATGGGTATCTGTTAAACTATTTAGATTCATTTTTATTATCAATCCTCATAAATATAGGTTTAAAATCATTTATATGAATATTTTCTTCAAGTAATCCAAATTCATCTGTTTTAGAATAATCTATTTCTTTAGTATTAATTTGTCTTATTATTTCTTCTGATGTATTAGGTAAATATGGTTTTAATAAAATAGCACCTATTCTAATTGATTCTAATAAGTTATATAAAACAGTTTTTAATTTTTCATTTTTATCTTCTTTAGCAAGTATCCATGGTGTTGTTTCATCAATATATTTATTTGCTCTTCTAAATATTTCAAATATAGAGTCAAGTGATTCTGGTATTTGTAATTTTTCCATATAATCTTCTACTTTAAATTTAGTACTTGTTACAGTATTTATTAAATCTTCATCAAATTCAGTTGTTTCTGATCCTTTACTAATTACTCCATCAAAGTATTTTGTTAACATTGATAAAGTTCTATTTACAAGATTACCTACTGTATTAGCAAGATCTGTATTATATCTAGATATTAATAATTCTTCAGAAAATTGACCATCATTTCCAAATGGTACTTCACGAAGCAAATAATATCTTATAGCATCTACTCCATATTCTTTTACATATTCTCTTGGATCTCTGTAATTTCCTAAACTTTTAGAAATCTTTCCTCCATTGATAACTAACCATCCATGTCCAAATACTTGATGTGGTAAAGGTAAATCTAAAGCCATTAACATTATAGGCCAAATAATTGTATGAAATCTTACTATTTCTTTTCCAACGATATGCAAATCAGCTGGCCAATATTTTTTAAATTTAGAATCATCATCACTTAAATATCCTAAAGCACTTATATAATTAGATAAAGCATCCATCCATACATATACAACATGTTTTTCATCAAATGTAACTGGTATTCCCCAAGTAAATGAAGTTCTTGATACACATAAATCCTCTAAACCAGGTTTAATAAAGTTATTTAACATTTCATTTTTTCTTGATACTGGTTGAATAAACTCAGGATGATTTTCTATATAATCTACTAATCTATCTTGATACTTACTTAATTTAAAGAAATAAGCTTCTTCTGATACTTCATTAACTTCTCTGCCACAGTCAGGACATTTTCCATCCACAAGTTGTGTTTCTGTCCAAAAAGATTCACAAGGAGTACAATATAATCCTTTATATTCCCCTTTATAAATATCACCTTGATCATATAACTTTTTAAAGATTTTTTGAACTGTTTCTACATGATCAGGATCAGTTGTTCTAATAAATCTATCATATTCTATATCTAAACTTTTCCATAGATCTTTAGCATCACTTATAATCTTATCAACATATTCTTGAGGAGTAACTCCTGCTTCCTCAGCTTTTTTTTGTATCTTTAAACCATGTTCATCACTTCCTGTTAAAAAGAAAGTATCATACCCTTGTAATTTTTTAAATCTTGCTAAACTATCCGCAATTACAGTTGTATAACAATGTCCTATATGAAAATTAGCTGATGGATAGTAGATAGGTGTTGTTACATAATATTTTTTATTTTCCATAAATAATCCTCCTTTTAATTAAAAAAACTTCATCCCCAAAGGACGAAGTTTTCGTGTTACCACCTTATTTTGCATATTTCTATGCCTCATTGCTTATAACAGAGCTACCTGTATAAATATAAACTCCAAAACCATCTTCCATTTAACAAATTAACTTTTTTCACCAACCAAAGTCTCTCTACTAATTATTATAAATGTACTCATTTCTTCATCGCTTTACGTAGTTAATATATCACATATATTTAATTTATTCAAGTTCTTTTTCCAAATATCTTTCTAATAAAGTAAATAAATTACTATCTATTTCTTTAAGATTATCTCCTAAATAAATAATTAATCCAACTCTATCTCCATTTATAATTAATGTTTTTATATAATAATTCGTATCTATATCATTTTCATTTATATTTAAAGAAATAGGTTTATTATTAAATACTTCATTTCTTTCATCTAATATATTAGTTAAATAAGAACTTATTTCTTTTCCTTTTAAATATAGATAATCTTTAGTAGTTAAAGTAAAATAATTTAAATTAGTTAAAATAACATCTATATTATAAATATCTTTTATAATATCAATTAATCTTTGTAAATATAAATCATTATCATTTAATTCAGAGTATCTATTTAATATTATTTCATCTCCAGATACATTTATTTCTACTTGTTCATTTTCTTTAATTTTTAATACTTTTCTAATCTCTTTAGGTATAACTATTCTTCCTAAACTATCTACTCTCCTTACCATACCTGTTGTTTTCATTTAATCACCCAAGTATATTATTTGTATTAAAAATATTTTTATACTAACCAATAGTATTTTTATTTAGTTCTATAAACTTAATATTAGTTTCTTTAAAAGTATTTAATAAAATAATATCTCTTCCTTTAATAGTTTCAATTATTTTAATATCTACATTTTCTTTTAAATTATTTTTTAAATAATTATTAATTCTTTCTTTACAAAAAGAATCATCATAATAACCTTGTATTTTTTTTACTAAATTGTCTACATTATTATCATAAAATTCATTTAATTTAACTAATATATTATTAGTTTCTTTATCAAAGCAATCTTCGTAATTAACATTTAAATTAATACTTTTTAAAATATTATTTCTTTTCTTATCTAAAAGTTCCATTAAACAATCTAAATATTTAGAAAAATATTCTTCTATATCTTTTTCTATTTCTTCTTTATAACTAAAACTTTCAGCTATACCTAATATTCTATTAGTAGATTCATTTATTAATTTATTAATTAAATTCTCTATTGTTAAAACTAAACCTTCCATATTATTATTAATATCTAGTTTTAATTTATTTTTAAATATTTCTA
The DNA here is from genome assembly GCA_947168405.1 of uncultured Clostridia bacterium. Lineage (GTDB taxonomy): Bacteria > Bacillota_I > Bacilli_A > RF39 > UBA660 > RUG591. Next base: position 43,354 of record CAMVLU010000001.1, on the reverse strand, counting down.
TATTTTTTACTTCCAACTGCTTCTTAATATCTTCCTCAGTCATAAGTATCCCTTTCTATTTTATACATATTTAGAATATCAATTTTACATTAATTTGTCAAATTTTAAATTTAAAAATACAAAAAGTGATATTATTTTACAATTATTATTATAAAAAAATAAATAATTTCTAACACATTATATGTATTAAAATATTATTTATTCTATTTTAACAAATCTATTAAATAATAAAAATTATTCTATAAATTCTTTTTGAATTTTATTTTCTATATAATTTAAATTTCGTAAAGATTTACTATTATTTAATAATTCAACTTGTTTTTTAGCAATATTATTTAATGTTACAAGTCTTTCTTGCTGAGACATTTTTCTATCTATTAACTCAGCATTTATGTTTTCTAAATTATTTAATATTACTAAATGTAATAAATCTGTGTAATCTCTTATATTTCCTGTATTAGCCATTGCAGGATTATTTTCTCTCCATTCTTTTGCAGTCATTCCAAATAAAGCTACATTTAAAACATCTGCTTCTTCTGCATATATATATTTCTTTTGTTGTTCAGTTAATGTTGGAACAATAATAGTTTTTATTGCATCAGTTTGAATTATATAATTTACTTTAGCTAATATTCTATTAGCATGCCAATCTATTTTATTTTGATATGCTTCATTTTTCTTTAATCTTTGAAATTCTGTAATTAAATATAATTTGAACTCTGGTGAAAGCCAACTTGCAAATTCAAATGCTATATCACTAACAGCATACGTTCCTCCATTATTACCAGATTTTGAAATAATACCAATTGCATTAGTTTCTTTAATCCATTTTTGAGGTGATATTTTAAATTTATTGCTACCGGCTTCTTTTTCAAACGCGTCGAATTCGACACCTTTGAAATTTTCATTATTTAATTGTTCCCATAATCCTAAATAAGATATAACGTCTTTATTTCTCATCCAATTTTGTATTGGATATCTTGGATCATCTTCATCTATATATCTCGCTAAATCCGTAAGAGAAATAAATTCTTTATTGTCTATTCTTAAAATATTTATTTTTTGTTCTTTCACCAATATTTGTGTTTTAATATTATTTTGATTCATTTATCCTTCCTTTCTGTTTAAATATTTAATAACTTATTTTTCATTTTCTAATTTTTTTCAAAAAATATTTATATACAACACTAAACCCTCATTAACAATGTATCATATATTTTATTATATTACAATTCATTATTATTTTAATAAAAAAAATACTCCTAATTACTAGAAGTATCTTTTAATAAATCTATTAAATAGTATATTGGATGTTTATCAAGTCCTTTTAAAGATAAAGTTACATGTACTCTTAAATGATGGTAAGAGAAAGTAAAATTACGTGATATATTATAGGCTTTCATAAACATTTCTTCTCCATTTAAATTCTTACTTTCATCTATATTATAAATTAGTTCAATAGAGTCTTTTTCTTGTTTAATTTCTTCTACTCCTTTACTTCTGGCTAATTTATCAAACCATTCTTCATACATATAAATAAGTATTTCTTCTGAAACTTTACCAAATCTATCTTCAAATTCTTCTTTAACACTTAATAGTTTTTCATATGAATCAATGGTATTAATCAATTTATGTATTTCAATTTTTAAATGACTATCAGTAGTATATTTATCATCTATATGAGTAGATACAGACATAAGTGGTTTTTCATCTTTAATTTCTTCTTCCTTAATGACTTCTCCTTTTAATTTTTTAGTTTCATCATTTAATATTTTAAGATATAAATCAATTCCTACTGTATCTATAAAACCAGCTTGTTCAGATCCTAAAATATCTCCTGCTCCTCTTATTGATAAATCTCTACTTGCAATAGCATATCCTGATCCAAGTTCTGTAAATTCTTTTAAAACATTTAATCTTTTAACACTTGCTTCACCTAGTATCTTATGTTCAGGATACATTAAATAAGCATAGGCAACTTTATCACTTCTTCCAACTCTTCCTCTTATTTGATATAGTTGAGAAAGTCCAAATCTATCCGCATCAAGAACAATTAAAGTATTACAATTAGGTATATCAATTCCTGTTTCTATAATTGTAGTACAAAGTAATATATCATATTCATGATTAATAAATTTAAGCATTCTATCTTCTAGTTCTGTTTTAGATAACTGACCATGTGCTATAACAATTCTAGCATTAGGAACTAATTTTTGTATTTCCATCATTTTTTCTTCTATCGTTTCTACTCTATTATATAAAATAAATATTTGTCCATCTCGAAGCATTTCTTTAACAATAGCATCTTTTATTAATTCTTTTTGTTCATAGACAACATATGTTTGAACAGGATATCTATTAACAGGAGGTGTTGTAATAACTGATAAAGTTCTAATACCTACCATAGACATTTGAAGAGTTCTTGGTATAGGAGTTGCTGTTAAAGTTAAAACATCAACATTGTTTTTATATTCTTTTAATTTTTCTTTATGGGTAACCCCAAACCTTTGTTCTTCATCGATAATTAATAATCCCAAATCTTTAGGTTTAATATCATTACTTAATAATCTATGAGTACCTATTACAATATCAATAGTTCCATTTTTTAATCCTTCTGTTATTTCTTTAACTTTTTTACTAGTTGTAAAACGATTTAATAATTCTATCTTAACAGGATATTCTTTAAATCTTTCAAGAGCACTTTGATATTGTTGATTAGAAAGAATGGTTGTTGGACATAAGTATAAAACTTGTTTTCCATCATATACTGCTTTAAACATGGCACGAAATGCTACTTCAGTTTTACCAAATCCAACATCACCACATAAAAGTCTATCCATAGGCTGAATACTTTCCATATCTTTTTCAATTTCAGAGAAAGCATTTAATTGATCTTTCGTTGGAACATATTCAAATTCTTTATAAAACTCTTCATGATACTTAGTATCTTTTGAAAAAGCATATCCTTTTTGCATACTTCTTGATGCATATAATTTAATTAATTTATCAGCAATATCTTTAACTTTATTAATTATTCTTTGTTTATTTCTTCTCCATTCTAGACTATTTAATCCATTTATTTTAGGAGTTATTCCTTCTCTGCCAGAATATTTACTAATTAATTCTATTTTTTCAACAGGTATATATAATTTATCATCACCTTTATATAATATTTCTAAATAATCTTTCTTTAAATCTTTTATATTTAAAGTTTTAATTCCATTATAAATACCTATTCCATTTATACTATGAACAACATAATCTCCTACTTCTAAACTATTAATATCTTTTATTTTAACAGCATATTTAAACTTAGTTTTATATTTCTTTTTACTTAGTTTTATATTAAATAAATCATATGATGTTAGAATTACTTTATTTTGATAAATAAATCCTTCTTTTAAATCATAATTAATTATATTAATTAATTCTTTTACTAAATTATCTTTATCAGTTATTAAATAATTTAAATCTAAATACTTAATAAAGTTTTTAATTTGATAGTCTTTTAAACAAATAATAATTTGTTTTCCTAAACTAAATTCATCTTTTAAATATTTATTTATTAAATCAATATTTTCATGAAATTTCGGAGCAGATTTTATTTCAAAATTAACTAATTCTTTAAATTTATGATTAGGTATTAAATTATCAACACTTAAATAATGACATACTTTATTAATATCTAATATATCTAAAGAATGTATATAATTTCCTTGATATTCTTGATCATTTTCTTGATGACTTTTAATAGATTCTTCTATTTTTAAATAATTATTTTTAAGAATAGTATAATCTTTTACAAATAATAAAGGATTATCTAAATAAGATTCTATATTACCAATAGATTTTAAATATTTAGGTAAATACTTTTGTTTTCTTTCTGATTCAATAAGATTATCATAGTTATTAAGTAAAAATTCTGTATATGGATAAATATCTATTTCTTTTATTTCTTTAATTGATTTTTGAGTTTCTGGATCAAATAAACGAATAGAATCTATTTCATCACCAAAATATTCTATACGAACAGGATTATCTTGGGATACTAAAAAGATATCAATAACAAATCCTCTTACTCCAACTTCTCCTGTTTTGGTAACAATCGTTTCTTTTTTATATCCTAAGTTATATAAAGTATTAACTAATTTATTAGGAGCATATTCCATCCCAACTTTTAAATTTAAAATATTATTTTGATATGTTTTTTTATCAGGTAAATATCTTAAATATCCATTTATATCTGTTATAACTATTTTTTTAGAATCATTTAGTAGTTCATTTAATGTTTCAAGTCTTGTAACCATCAAATCAGGACTTATACTAATAGCTTCACTTGTTAAAAAATCATCCATCGGGAAAAATAATACATCATTTCTAATACTTGATAAAATATTTAATAAATTATTAGCATCTGTTAACGTAGGTGTTACAATTAAAGCTCCTTTAGTTTCTGATTCAACCATATTAGAAACCAATAGGCAAAAAGACTCATCAGTTAATCCTGATAAGCCTATATTTTCTTGATATTTAATGTTAAATAACTCTGATAATTTATTCATGATCTCTCCTATTATATCTAGACATTAAATCATTAAAAGGAATTTTAAAATAATCATCTAATATATTTAAAATATTAGGTTCTAAAGATTTAATTATTTCTAGTTCTTCTTTAGAAAACTTACCTAATACATAATCTTTAGTATCATATAAATTATTTTTACTTATTCCTATTTTTAATCTTTTAAAATTTTCTGTTTCTAAATTTAAAATAATATTCTTTATTCCATTATGACCACCTGATGATCCATTTTGTTTTAATTTAATAAGACCTATTTCAATATCTAAATCATCATGTATAACTAATATATCATTAGAATCTATTTTAAAATAATTAACAAATTTTATAACACATTCACCAGATAAATTCATATAAGTTAAAGGTTTTAATAATATTACATCTTCATTATTAATAATAGTTTTAGAATATAATCCATTAAATTTTTCTTTAAATGTTAAATTATATTTTTTAGCAAATAAATCTAAATAATAAAAACCTATATTATGTCTTGTATTATTATATTCATTACCTGGATTTCCAAGCCCGACAATTAACTTCATTTTTTCACCTTCTTTGTGCTAAGCAGTATTGTATCATTAAATTTATTGTGATACAATTATATTGGATGTATTTAATAGTGTTAGTTTGCACTCCTTTATAAAAAATAATAAATTGTAAAGGAGGATGATATTATGACTAGAAGAGAAAAAGCATTTTTTACAATTGCAATTTTTCAACTTATGATAATTATCATCATGCTATTTAAACTTAGATAGTAAAATGCAGATTAACACTCGGTCTTGAGTATTAGTCTGCATTCGTATAAATTATACGGAGTGCATCTAACTCGACAGAATATTAGATACATCCTTTGTTTATTTTATGAAGTTTCCTTCATCTGTATACATAATAACATAATTTATATTAAAAATCAATCTTTGTATTAATTTTGCAAAAATATTACATAAAACCATTGTCTCTTATTATTCAATTTGGTACAATAATCTTGGATGTATTTAATTAGTGTTAGTTTGCACTCCTTTATAAAAAATAATAAATTGTAAAGGAGGATGATATTATGACTAGAAGAGAAAAAGCATTTTTTACAATTGCAATTTTTCAACTTATGATAATTATCATCATGCTATTTAAACTTAGATAGCAACAATGCAGATTAACACTCAGTTTGAGTATTAGTCTGCATTTTCATTAACCATGGAGTGCACCTAACCTCTGAAATTTAGATACATCCTTTTTTATTTTATGAAGTTTCCTTCATCTATATACATAATAACACAAATTGATAATTTTGACAATACCATGATATTATTCAAATATTCTTTTTATTTCATCTCGATAACTTCCATCTTCGTTATGAATATATATTCCATCAATAACTTTTAAACCAAATTTACCACCTTTAGATGCTTTAATCATAAATAATTTAGATTCTTGATTATAATTGGGATATATAAATTGTATAGTTTTAGGAGTTAAATTATATTTTTTTAATTCATCTAATATCTCTATTAATCTTTCTGTTCGGTGAACCATATAGAAATTACCATTTTCTTTTAATAAATAACTACTTATTTTTAATAGTTTACTTAATGTTAAATTATTTTCATGTCTTGCTATAGTTTTAATATCATTTTTATTTTTTAAAGATGTTTCTATATTTTTAAAATAAGGAGGATTAACTGTTATAACATCAAATGTATCTCCTGAAAAAACATTATTTAAATTACATACATCTTCATTTAGTAAAGTTATTTGATTTTCTTTACGATTTATTTTAATACTTTTTATTCCTAAATCATATATTTCTTTTTGTAGCTCTACCGCGGTTATTGGAATATTTGTTTTCTTTGATAAGATAAGAGGTATAGGACAGTTACCTGAACATAGATCAAGTATTTTTTTATCTCTTAGTCTTATTTCTACAAAGTTAGGTAGTAAAACACTTTCTAAAGAAAATTTAAAGAATTCATCATCTTGATAAATCTTTAAATTCTTTCCAACTATATCATTTATTACTTCCATTATAAATATACTTCTTCCTTAGTATTATCTTTTTCTAATGTTATTTTTCTTTTAAATACATCAACATCAATTACTTTATAATCTTTATCATTATATTCATAAGTATCTCCTACTTCTGGAAGTCCTTCACGAAGTTCTGTATAAATAGAATCTTCATATCCAAGACAGCATAAAAGTCTTCCACATACACCATTTATTTTAGTTGGATTTAAAGCTAAGTTCTGATTCTTTGCCATATTAATGGTAACACTGTTAAGATCGGTTAAAAAAGTATTACAACATAAAAATCTTCCACAAGGACCAATGCCTCCTACATCTCGTGCTTTATCTCTAATACCAATTTGTCTAAGTTCTATTCTTGTTTTATAAATAGCTGCTAATCTTTTAGCAAGTTCACGAAAGTCCACTCTTTCATCTGATATAAAATTAAATAATAATTGAGTTCTATCTAATGTATAACTAGCATCTAAAAATTTCATTTTAAGACCTAATTCTTTTACTAAATCTTCAGCAATTTTTAAAGCTTTTTTACACTCATTTTCATTTCCTTTATGTTGTTTTAAATCATACTTAGAAGCTATTCTTACAACATCTTTTAAAGGAGAAACTAGACTACTTTCTTCAATATCTTTAGAAGGTCTTACAATTGTTCCTATTTGTAATCCTCTTTCTGTTTCAACAACAACTTTTGTATCTATATCAAAATCTATTCCATTTTTTTTAAAGTAATACATTCTTCCTTTATCTGTAAATTTAACACCACATACTTTTACCATTATAAAACCTCACTTATTTCTATAATAAATCTATCCATAAATAAATTTAAATTTAAGTTGATAACATTTATTAATTTAGCACGATATTTAACTATTTTTTCTAATAATAATATTTTTTTATTTAAGTCAATATCACCTAATTCGTTTATTATTATATCACATATATCTTGAGAATTTATATTATCTTTTTTATATTCTAAATTAATTGCTATATCTAAAATTAATTCCATATTATGAAAAGCATTTAGTATTTGTTCTCTATTTTCATATAAAGAAAAGAAATCTTGTTTTAAATAAGGTATCATTTCTTCTTTTTTATGATAAATATTTTTCATAAATAAAGATAGATTTTTTACTTCATCTATATTTATATCATTTTTTTCTTTTGTTTTTAAAGATATTAATACACATCGAGAAAGAATAGTTGGTAGTATTTGTTTTTTATTAGTTGTAATTAAAATACCATATATACCACTTTCAGGTTCTTCAATAAATTTAAGTAATGAGTTAGCAGAACTTGGATTCATACAATCAGCATTTTTAATAATATATACACGATTATTATCATTAGAAGACTTTAAACTAAAATTCTTTTTTAATTCTAATATTTGTTCTTTTTTTATCATTGATCCATCTGGTTCTATAATTTTTAAATCTTCAAAGTATCCTTCATCTATTAAATGACATTTGTTACAATCTTTACAATTATTTAAATTTTTATAATGATGTTTACAAAGAATAGTTTTAGCAAAGGCTAAAATAATTGGAAAACTATCATTTATATCATTAACTTCAAATAAATAAGCATGAAAATACTTATCAATATTTTTTGCATATAAATAAAAAGAATTATCTTTAAAATCTTCTAACATAACTCACCTCAAAATCCTATTAATTTAACTATTATAAGTGTTATTAGTCCAACTATATCAAATAATCCTACCATAATAATTGTTATGAAATTAATTGGAATAGTAATATTAAATGTTGTTGCAATTAAATTATAGGTATATAACATAAATCCACCTAAAACAAATCTTTTTAAATATTTTATAAATAATTTCATAAGTTCACCCATAAAAAATCTATGAGTGAACTTATCTTTTTACGATAATTTTTTACGATTATCAAAGGCTTTTTCTAATGTTATAGCATCAACATATTCCATATCAGCACCCATTGGTATACCAGATGCAAGTCTTGTAACTTCTATATTCATTCCTGATAAAACATTATCAATATATAAAGCTGTCATTTCTCCTTCTAAACAAGGTTTAACCGCAATTATAACTTCTTTAAAATTACCTTCTTCAATTCTCTTAATTAATTTATCCAGTCTTATATCTTCAGGGTTTATTCCATCTAATGTTTCTATTAAACCATTTAAAACATGATAGTATCCATGATAGGTTCCAAGTTTTTCAATAGATATTACTGTTTTAGGATCATCTACAACACATATATAATCTTTATTTCTTAATGTATCTTCACATATTGAACATACTTCATTTTCTGTTATATGATTACATATCTTACAATGTTTAATATTCTTTTTAGCATTTTTAATTGAATCTGCTAAAAAATTTGTTTGAACTTCTTCAAGTCCTAAAACATGAAAAGCCATTCTTTCAGCACTTTTTTCACCTATTCCTGGAAAATATTTAAATGCTTCAATTAAATTATTTATACTCTTAGGATACATAATTAAAACAATCCAGGCATCATACTAGAGTATTTACCCATTTTCTTTTCTGTTTCTTTATCTACTTGTTTAAAAGCATCATTAATTGCAACTTGAATCATTTCTTCTAATATTTCCATATCACTTACTTCAAAATCAGCATCTGGTGTAATCTTAACACTTAAAACATCCTTTTTACCATTAACTATAACAGTTACAAAGGAACTTGTACTAGTAAATTCCATCTTATCTAATTCTTCTTTTGTTTTTAACATATCTTTTTGTAAATTTTGAGCTTGTCTCATCAAAGCTTGCATATTCATATTTCATCTCTCCTATTCTATTTCTATATTTTCTTGTCCAAAAACATCTATTGCTTTTTGTACTAAACTAGTATAACCTACTTCTTCTTTTTTTTCAATGTTATTAAATATTACTAAAGGTCTATTATCTTCTTTATATTCATAATAATTACTATCATTCATATGTTCTTTATATTTTTTTACTTCTTCTTTAAATTCATCATCTGATAGTATTACAACTTGATAATCATTCTCCATAATTAAACTAATTAGTTTTTCAATCTTTATAAATTCTTGATAACATTTTTCAATTATAGATAAATGTTTAGATGTTAAAATCATGTTCTTATTGCTAACTACTCCTATATTTAAATCTTTTAAAATACCTGCAACATATGAATAATCACTTGAAATTAAATAATCATCTAACTTCTGCCATTTTTCCATTGTCATATTTTTTAATACTTTACTAGCCATTGCAAATGTATTATCTATTCTTATTTTTTTAACATCCAAATCTACTTGATATTTAATTTCATTTTTAGGAACATCTTCTTCTTTTTTTATTTCCCTGGAAATTTCTTCTTTTTGCTTTGTATCTTCTTTGTTAATTTGTTTTTCTTCTTTAATTTGTAATTTTGTTTCATCATTTTCTTTAAAATTCATAAATTTAAGAAGATTTACTTCAACTATTATTTTTCTATTAGATGCTTCTTTTAATAAATTATAAGTTTCATTAAAACACATTATTAAAGAGTATATTTTTTTTACATCAATGTCTTTATACATATTTCCCAAGAAATAATCTGTCATTAAATCTCGACATTCTATCATCATCTTTTCAAGTAGTTTAGAAAAGTCATAGCCTTTTTCTTCAAAAATATTAATGGTTTCTATAACCGTCTTATTATCATTATTTAAAATAGACTCTAAAAAATTATCTATATCTTTTTTAGAAATTAATCCATTGATTTGTAAGAAATCTTCTTCTGTTATTTTATCTAAATTATAAGATGATAATTTATCTAACATTCCTAAAGCATCACGCATTCCTCCATTAGAATATTCTGCTATTGCATGAAGTGCTGAATCATCTATATTAATATTTTCTATTTTAGATATTTCTTTTAATCTTTTTTCAATACTACTTGTTTTAATTCTTGAAAAATTTAAACATTGGCACCTTGATACTATTGTTTCAGGAACTTTATAAAACTCTGTTGTTGCTAAAATAAAGATAACATGACTAGGAGGTTCTTCTAAGGTTTTAAGTAAAGCATTAAATGCACTTATTGATAACATATGTACTTCATCTATAATATATACTTTATATTTTAATTTACTAGGAACAAGATTTATTTTACTTTTTAAATCTCTTATTTCATCAACACCATTGTTACTAGCAGCATCTATTTCTATAATATCAGGGCTATTATTTTTTATATCTAAACAATTTTCACATTCCATACAGACAGAACAATCATCTTTTAAATTTAAACAATTAACTGTTTTAGCAACCAATTTAGCAATGGTTGTTTTACCAGTACCTCTTGGTCCTGAAAATAAATATGCATGAGAAATATGTCCTTCTTTTATAGAATTAGTTAATATTTTTAAAATACTTTCTTGATCAACAACATCAGAAAACTTAGTTGGTCTATATTTTCTATATAAAGCTTGATATTCCATGATTTTTCCTCCTATAGATATTTTATCATAAAAAATAAATTCTTTAAAAAGAATTTACTTTAATTTAACATATATTTTTGTTACCCAAATATTGTAAATATTATTCCACCTTTTAATTTGTTTTTTATTCCCATCATTTTTAAAGAATTAAATGCATGAAGGACATAATACTCTGTTTCAGAAAGAAATTTAAATTGCTCTTCCCATAAAGAATTAACTTCAGCATATACCTCTAAATTATTTATCATTTGATATTCTCTAAAGAAGAAAAAAGTACTAGTTCGGCAAGGGACATCATAATACTCATAATCAACATTATTAATTTTAAAATAAAAACTATCAATCAGTTGTTTTCTTTGATTTTCGTATTCATAAGGATATTTATCATCATATTTATAAAGTTTTATATTTACATCATCTATTGTTTTTTCATTATATTCATCATTATAAACACAATATTTTAAATCATCAACAACAGGTACTACTTTATCAAGTTCTAATATCAAATCTTTTAAGTTGTCATTCACAAAATCTTCTTTTATCATTAGTTGAATTACGTCATCTTCATACTTAGCATCATATATATCTAAATCCAGAGTTTCCCCTATTTTTTTTAAAATAATATCATAATTTTCCTTAATATTATAACTACTTTCTTTTCGTTTAGTAATATATATTTTAGATGCTAAAGCTACTCCTAAATATCTTCCCATTAAATTACCTCTTTCTTTTCTAATAATTTATTATTTTTTTCTATCACTTTTAAACTTTTATCTGGCGTTGGTAACTCTTCCGGCATTGTTCCTCCTAATTCTTCAATTGTTTTTCTAATTGCTTTTCCAACTCTATAATGAGTATTTGTTGCCTTATATTCACTTTTCTCCTTTTGTTTTTCTAATAATGACTCAGTTTGTGTTATTCTAAATACATTAGCACCAAGTTCTGCACTTCCCATATTATCAAGAATATCTTCTCTATACCTTAACCCCTTTCTTTTAGCAATATCATCTGCTGTTTCACCATTATATAATCCTTTATATCCTGCATTTGTAAATTTATCAAAATTTGTTACACCTTTTTCTTTTGCAATTTTATATAAAACTTTATTACCATCTTTAGTTTGTCTTCTTCTATATAATCTTTTTTCATCTTCTGATAACTTATTATATTCTTTCTCGCTTAATTCCTTTTTTCTAGTTTGAATTGCAAAATAAGTTTGTCCTAAAGCAACTGTTTTAAACTTAGGATTAGCATTTTGAACTATTAAATAACATGCATATCTACTTAATTTATAATCAAGTATAGGTTTACTAGCTACTCCAGCTTTTACGATTTTGGTGTTTACACCAAAATGGGAACTTATATTGTTATTACTTTGTGAACAAGCGATTTGGGCTTTCTCTATAACTACTGAAAAATATCTCCATTCTTTATATCCTCAAACATATTATTACTAACTTTTATTTCATTCATTTAATTAAACACCTCCTTTTAATTTTACAAATAATTAACCACAAACCAAATGTATCACATATACAAATTTGTGTCAATGCATTTTTGTATCTTTTTATAAAAAAAAAGATATTACTTTTTTCTTCTATCTTTAAAAAAATCACTTAATAATTTAATACATTCATCTTTTAATACATTTTCTTTTATTTGAATTTTAGGATTAGTATTATTACCATCAAATATCATATTAACTATTCTATTTACTTTTAAATCAGTTGTTGGTGCACCTACTACAATTTTTTTTATTCTTGAACTTACTATAGCACTTGCACACATAGAACAAGGAAACAATGTTACATAAATAACAGCATTATCAAGTCTCCAATTATTAACTTTTTTACAAGCTTCCTCTATAGCGATTAATTCCGCATGATTAAATATATTATTAGTTGATTCTTTTAAATTGTGTCCTTTAGCAATTATTTTATCATTTAATACAATTACACATCCAACAGGTACTTCGTCCTTTAAATAGGCCTTTCTAGCCTCATCAAGTGCTATATTCATATAATAATTATCATCCATATAATCACATCCAAATAAAAATGTGCACATGAAAGGTAAATGTTAAGGCTGCTACATTCCTGTCCTGACCTGGTTCCATCTCTTTCATTGCACGTTAATATAATACTATAAATTATTAATTAAAGCAAGTATTTTTAAAACAAATTTTAATGTAAAATTTATGTAAATTCTATTGACAAAAATTTATAAATTCATGATATACTACATTTAAAGAAAAACAATCTTTCTTTTAAAGGCTTGCTTGTTTCAACGTTAGTTTCTTGAAAAACAAAATTACTTGTTTTTACTTTGATTTTATTGATTTATAAAGGTTTTGATTAAACAAAAAAGAAGTTGAATTTAACTATTCAGCTTCTTTTGTTTCATTTGAATCATTATTTTCTAAAGAAACACTTTCATTGCTTTCTACTTTTTCTTCATCTTCTTTTTGAACAATTGTTACGGTTGCTACTTTATGTTCACCTTTAGTATTAATTAATTTTACTCCTTGTGTAGCTCTTCCTAAACTATTAACTTGATTTAGAGAAATTCTAATTATAATTCCTGACTCAGTTATCATGATGGCATCCTCATCACCATTTACGGTACTAAATGCAACTAAGGCTCCATTTTTATCAGTAACTTTTAATGCTTTTACTCCTTTAGATCCACGTTTTGTTAAACGATATTCTTCAATAGGAGTTTTTTTACCATATCCTTTCTCAGTTACAACCATTACTTGTTGTCCAAGATTAATTACATCTCCTCCAACAACTGTTTGTGTTTCGTCTAAAACTATTCCACGAACTCCAGCTGCACTTCTTCCCATGACACGAACATCTGTTTCATTAAATCTTACCATGCGTCCATCACTTGAACCAATAATGATTTCGTTTTCACCAATTGTTTTACGAACTGCAATTAATTCATCGTCTTCTCGTAAAGTAATAGCAATCTTACCACTACTACGAAGGTTATCAAATTCTTCTATGTTTGTTCTCTTAACTGTTCCTTTTTTAGTTACAAAGAATAAATATTTAGCTTCTTCGTCTGTTGGTTTAACAGATATAATTGAAGTAATTTGTTCTTCTTTATCTATTGGTAATAAATTAATAATTGGAAGTCCTTTACCTGTTCTTGCATATTCTGGAACTTCATATCCCTTCATACGATATACTTTACCACGATTAGAGAAGAACAATATGTAATCATGTGTTTGCATATTAATCATCTTAGTAGCAAAGTCTTCTTCTGCAGTAGACATTCCTTTTATACCAACTCCACCTCTATTTTGAGTTCTATATTCAGATACATTAACACGTTTAATATAACCTTTATTAGTTAAAGTAACTAAAATATTTTCAACAGGTATTAAAGCTTCATCTTCTATTGAAGAAATAGCTGTCATATCAATATGAGTTCTTCTTTCATCAGCATATTTCTTTTTAATTTCAAGCATTTCATCTTTAATAATTCCATCAACTCTTTCAGGTTTAGCAAGAATATCTTTATAATCGGCAATTTTTATTTCTAAGTCAGCAAGTTCTGCTTCAACTTTTCCTCTTTCTAGTCCTGTTAAACGACGTAGTCTCATTTCTAAAATGTTATTTGCTTGAATATCATCTAGATTAAATCTACTCATTAATTTTTCTCTTGCTTCATCATCGCTTTCAGCATTTCTAATTATATGAACAACTTCATCTATATTATCAAGTGCAATCTTTAATCCTTCTAAAATATGAACTCTTTCTTCTGCTTTTTGTAAATCATATTTTGTTCTTCTTACAATTACACTTCTTTGATGATCTATATATTTAGATATTATATCTTTAAGACCTAATGTTTTAGGTGTTAATCCATCAAGCATTAATAAGATTATTCCATAATTAACTTGAAAATTAGTATGCTTATATAAATTATTTAATACTACTTGAGGATTAGCATCTCTTTTTAACGTAATTGTAATCTTAACACCATCTTTTAAATCAGTATGGTAATCACTTATACCTTCAATTACTTTATTATGAACAAGTTCAGCAACTTTGTTCTTTAATTCCATTGTATTAACACCATATGGTACTTCCGTAACTACAATATTACTATGGCTTCCATGTTCTTCTATTTCCGCTTTACTTCTAATAGTAATACTTCCACGCCCTGTTTCATATGCTTGTCTAATACCAGAATTACCTAAAATTATACCTCCTGTTGGAAAATCCGGACCTTTAATATATTGCATTAATCCTAAGGTATCTATATCTGGATTATCTATATAAGCAACACATCCATCTATTACTTCTCCTAAGTTATGTGGAGGAATATTGGTTGCCATTCCAACGGCTATTCCCATTGATCCATTTACTAAGATATTTGGAAATCTTGAAGGTAATACTTTGGGTTCTTTTTGAGTTTCATCAAAGTTTAAATCCATATCAACAGTATCTTTTCCAATATCACGAAGTAACTCTAAAGATATTTTAGCAAGACGTGCTTCTGTATAACGATAAGCTGCTGCTCCATCACCTTCAATATTACCAAAGTTACCATGTCCATCAACTAACATATATCTTTGATTAAAGTCTTGAGCAAGTCTTACTAAAGCGTCATATATAGAAGTGTCTCCATGTGGATGATAATGTCCCATAACATAACCAACAGTTGTTGCTGATTTTCTATGTGGTTTATCAGGAGTATTTCCTTCCTCATACATTGACCATAAAATTCTTCTGTGAACTGGTTTTAATCCATCTCGAAGATCTGGAATTGCACGAGATGTTATAACACTCATGGAATAATCCAAAAATGAATCTCTAACTTCTTTTACAATATCGTTTTGAGCATGACTATCATATTCATGAAAACTTCCACCAAATTCATCAGTTGTTTCATTTGTAACTTCCTTTACTTCATCTGTTTTAGTTTCTTCAATGTTATTTGCATCATCATTTGCTCTATCTACTAATTCTTTAATATCATCGTTTTCCATAAGTCACCTCCTATATATCCAAATTCTTAACGAATTCAGCGTTTTCTTCTATAAATGTTCGACGAGGTTCTACTTCATCACCCATTAATTTTTCAAATATAGCATCAGCAGCTATACAATCTTCTACTGTTATTTTACGAAGAATTCTTTTATTAATATCCATAGTTGTTTCATTTAATTCTTCAGCATCCATTTCTCCTAAACCTTTCATTCGAGCAATTTCAGCTCTATTTCTAATATTTTCAGGAAGAGATGCTAAATAATCTTCTTTTTCTTTTTCATCAAGAACATATTTTCTTGTTTTACCATGCATTATTCTAAATAATGGTGGTTGAGCTGCATATACATGTCCTGCTTCAACAATTGGTTTAAAGAATCTATAAAATAAAGTTAATAGAAGAACTCTTATATGTGATCCATCAACATCGGCATCGGTCATGATAATAATCTTATCATATCTTAATTTAGTTAAATCAAAGTAATCTCCTATTCCGGTTCCAAAGGCTGTAATAATTGTTTTAATTTCTTCATTTCCTAAAGCTCTATCAAGTCTTGCTTTTTCAACATTTAATATTTTTCCACGTAAAGGAAGTATTGCTTGAGTCATAGAATCTCTTCCCTTTTTAGCACTTCCTCCAGCGGAATCTCCTTCGACGATAAATATCTCAGATATAGTTGGATCTTTACTCTTACAATCGGATAATTTCCCAAAAAAGTTGGTTGTTGCTAAATCACTTTTACGTGTTGCTTCACGGGCTTTCTTAGCTGCCATTCGAGCATTTCTTGCTAATATTGCTTTATTAATTATTACTCTTGCTTCTTCAGGATTTTCAAGTAGGAAGTTCTCGAATCCGTCAGCAAAAACATTATCAGCTAAATTTTTAACTTCAGAATTTCCAAGTCTTCCTTTCGTTTGTCCTTCAAATTGAGGATTTGGATGTTTACAAGAAATAATCATTGTTAATCCTTCTTTAACATCATCTTCTCTTAAATTTTCATCTTTTTCTTTTAAAATATTATTCTTTCTTGCATAACTATTAATTACTCTTGTTAAAGCACGTTTAACTCCATCTTCATGAGTTCCTCCATCATGAGTATTAATATTATTAACAAAGGAATAAATATTTGAATTATATGACGTATTATATTGCATAGCTACTTCAAATATAACGCCATCTTTTTCCCCAGTTAAGTGGATAATATCTTCATGTATAGGTGTTTTTTCTTTATTAATGAATCTTACATATTCACTTATACCACCTTCATACATAAACGTCTCACCAGTTGTATCTTCTAAATCTCTATCATCTCTTATATTAATTGATAATCCTTTGTTTAAGAAAGCCAACTCTCTAACTCTTGTCTTTAAAGTTTCATAATCATATATTTCTGAATCAAAGATATCTGCATCAGGCTTAAATGTTACAGTTGTTCCGGTTCTATTCTTATCACATTCTCCTATTACATGTAATGGTTCTACAGTTTTTCCACCGTTTTCAAATCTTATTTTATGAATTTTTCCATCTTTATAAACCATTACCTCTACCCATTTAGATAAGGCATTAACAACACTGGCACCTACTCCATGAAGACCTCCAGATACTTTGTATCCTCCTCCACCAAATTTTCCTCCAGCATGTAAAACTGTATAAACTGTTTCTACCGTTGATAAATGAGTCTTTGGATGAATATCAACTGGAATTCCACGACCATCATCTTTAACAGTTATTGAATTATCTTTATTAATAACTATTTCAATATTATGACAATATCCTGCTAAAGCTTCATCTATTGAGTTATCAACTATTTCCCATACTAAATGATGAAGACCTTTAACATCCGTTGTTCCTATATACATACCAGGTCTTTTTCTAACAGCTTCTAATCCTTCTAATACTTGTATTGTTGATGAATCATAATTTTCAACTACTTTTTCTTCTTGCATTTTGCACCACCTTTTATTTTTATTTCTCCATTTTTAATTTTAAATATTTTAGCACTTTTTACTAAATCTTCTTGTATATCTTCTAAATCAGTTGTTGTTATAATAACTTGAATATCACTTTTTAAATACTTAACAATATTATTTCTCTTTTTAATATCTATTTCTGAGAACACATCATCAAGTAAAAGAATTGGATATTCTTTCTTAATCTTTTTAAATACTAATAACTCAGCAATTTTATAGGCTATAACAATTAATCTTTGTTGTCCTTGAGAAGCATATATTTTAGCATCATTGTTATTAACTAAAAATATTAAATCATCTCGATGTAATCCTGTAATTGTCATTCCTTGAAGCATTTCCTTATATAAATTACTTTTATATTTCTTTAACATAGTATCTTTTATTAATTCTTCATCGTATTCTTTTATACCTAAAGAACAATCATACAATATTTTAATATTACTTATACCTGTTAATTTTTTATAAATACTAGGCAGAATATTATTAATTTCTTCTAAATAATTAAATCTAAATTTATATATTTTAACACTTAAATCAATCATTTTTAGATTAATAACATCAAGGTATTTAGAATCAGAATAACCATTTAAATTCAATCTCTTTAAATATTCATTTCTCATCTTTAATAATCTATTATATTCATTTACATAATCTAAATATTGATTATAAAGAATACCTATTTCAATATTTAAAGTATTTCTTCTTAAACTAGGAGATCCTTTAATTATTTCTATATCATTAGGAAGAAATGATGTTATACAAAATTCTGATAAATATTCTGATATTTTTTTTATTTGAATATTATTTCGATATACTCTTTTAGAAAACTTATCTATATTTATCTTATATTCTTTTTGATAATCATCATAATCAACTATTCCTTCAATAGATAAATTATTTTCACCTAATTTAATTAAATCAGTATCTGTTCCGTATCTAGCTGATTTAGTTAATGAAAGTACGTATATTGCTTCCAAAATATTAGTTTTACCTACTCCATTATCACCTATAAATATATTAATACTTGGAGATAGTAATAAATTTGCTTCTGAATAATTACGAAAATTTTTAATTTTTAACTCTTTTAATTTCATATAATCTCACAAATGCCCCTTATTTCAAATATTTTGGTAGTTAATATACCTATACTTGCTAATATATTATATCACAAAATTAACCTAAAACAACCCAAAATAACATTTTTAGACATTTTTTTATTACAAAAAATTAAAAGAGTAGATAATTATTCCATATCTACTCTTTTAGATAATAAAATTTGTAATCTAGATGCTCTTAATAACTGCATTTCAAAAGAAGAATATGGCATTTTTAATATTATGCTTTTACCTCCTATAAAAGTAACTTTAGTATAACCTTTATAGTTTTCATACTTATCAACTTGATTTAAAGAAATCCAAGAACATGATTCATTACTAGCTCCATTAGTTGGAAAAAAGATAATATCATTTGTTTCTTCAATTATAATTGGTAATTTATAATTACTACCAAGCATTTTTTTCGTTCCTTTAATTCTTCCTTCAAAAGTACTTCCATAGTATGCACAACTATCTTCCATTACTTCAAAAGATTTTTTTTCTAATAAATAGTCGTTATCTTTTTCAATAATTTTAGATACTTGATTATTAATATTTAATACAGCACATGTATTTTTATTAATTTCATAGCTATCGATTTCCACAAAATCACCCCCACTCTAAAATTTAAAAATTTATCCACAAAGTGGTGGAAAACTTTAAATTTGCTTTATAAAATAACAAATGATTTTGTAGAATTTTGTTGATTTCTGTCGAATAAAGAAAAAAAAGAGATTTCTCTCATTTTTTAATAAGTTCTTATTGGTAAAACCAATTGAATTAAATCTTCTTTATCTTTTTCTTTGAAAATTATAGGATTTACTTCTCCAACAAAAGATATTTCACATTCTTCTGAATCAAATACTTTTAAAGCTTCCATTACATAACGAGCACTGAAAGAAATTGTAATATTTTCTTCTTGTTCTTTCTTAATATTCATTTTTTCTTCTACTCTACCTATTTCAACACTTGAAGATTTCATAATTAATGTGTCTCCAACAGTTTCTAAAGTTACAACATTCTTTTCTTTATCACTTGTTAAAATACTAACACGATCTATAACATTATATAAATCACTTACATTAACAGTTATTTTTAACATACTTTCTTTAGGTAATAAATTAGCTGTATTTGGGAAAGTTCCATTTATTAAACGACTTTGAAACAAAATATTATCATATTTAAATAATATCTTATTATTAAAGATATGAAGTTCTATATCTTTTTCATCATCATTTAATAATTTAGATACTTCTATAATATTTTTACTAGGAATAACAATATTATAATCTGATTCACTTAAATCTTTTAAAGTTAATACTTTTCTTGCTAATCGATAAGAATCTGTACAATTACATTCTAAAGTATCACCCATTATTTTAAAGTTTAATCCTGTTAATGCAGGACGTGACTCATCAGTTGATGCAGCAAATGCAGTTTGATTAATTAAATCTTTAAATATTTTAGCATTTAATTTAATAGGTGTTTTACTTTCTTCTAAATTTATATTAGGATATTCAGACTTATTTATACCATTTAAATTATATTCACTATTTTCAGTAGAAATAATAACTTTTAGTTCATCAAATACTTCAATATTAATAAATTTATCTGGTAATTTTCTTACAATATCTAAAATATATCTTCCTATTATAATAATACTACCTTCATCTTCTATATTCATATCTTCACTATTTTCTATAAAAGATCTAATAGTAATATCATTATCACTTGCAGTTAAAGTTAATCCTTCTTGATTTAATTCAAATTTTATTCCTGCTAAAGCAGGTACTAAATTTTTAGTAGATAAAGCTTTTGAAACTTTATTTAAATTTTCTAATAATACATCTCTTTTAATTTTTAATTTCATTTTTTTCTCCTTTTTCTTTTATTTATATTTATATAATAATAATAATAGTGTGGAAAGATGTGGATAACTATTATATTTTCTTATTTTATAAGGGATTAGAAATAAATATTAATGTGGATAACTTTGTGGATAACTATGACTTTTCCACATTCAACTTTTTTTCTTATAATTTAAAATATTTTATAAATAAAGTTTTCCACATATAATTGTGGATAACTTTGTTAAGTTAAGTTTGCTTTTATTTTTTCCACGGTATCTCTTAAACTTTGTGTTGTTTTAATATTATCACTTATTTTATCACATGAACTCATTACGGTTGAATGATCACGTCCTCCAAATTCTAATCCTATTCTTTGATAAGACTCATTTAATATTTCTCTAGATAAGTACATAGCTATTTGCCTTGGAAAAGCAACACTTGCACTTCTTTTCTTTCCTTTTAAATCATCAACAGATATTTGGAAATAATCAGCAACAACCTTTTGAACTCTTGATATATTTGTTTTTTCACTTGTTCCTTTATTAATAAAGTCTTTTAAAGCGTCGACAGCCAATGATAAAGTTATATCAGCTCCTCCCATAATTGTTGAATATGCAAGAAGTCTAGTAATTGCTCCTTCAAGTTGTCTAACATCACTTGCCATATTAGATGCTATATATTCGAGTACTTCTTCTGGAATATCTTTATTAATTTTATTTCCCTCAATTTTTTTCTTTAAAATATTAATTCTTAATTCCATGTCAGGTGGATATATATCAACTGTTAATCCCCAACAAAATCTAGTTCTAAGTCTATCTTCTAATAACTTTAAGTCGTTTGGTGATCTATCTGATGAAATAATAATCTGTTTTTTATCGTCATATAAAGTATTAAAAGTATGAAAGAATTCTTGTTGAGTTTTAGGTCCAGCAAGAAATTGAATATCATCAATTATTAATACATCTATATTACGATACTTATCTTTAAAATAATCAACATAGCTATATGATGAATCATTCTCATCTTTTCTTCCAATTCCTGAAAAATCAGATATAAATTGTTCACTGGTAACATATAAAACTCGTTTTTGACTATTTTTTTCAATATAATTACCAATTGCTTGCATTAAATGTGTTTTCCCAAGTCCTGAATTTCCATATATAAATAATGGATTATATGTTAAACCTGGTGACTCTGCGACTGCAAAAGCCGCAGCATGTGCAAGTTTATTACTATTTCCTACAATAAATGTTTCAAATGTATAATTAGGATTTAAGTTAGATTTGTGATTAAACTTTGGTGTTGTTTCAACAAATAATTGTTCTTGAACAATTTTTGGTTCTTCTTTTTTCTTTAATTCTTCTTCTAACAAAACATCTATTTCATACATTTTATTAGTAATTTTTTCTAAAACATTTATTATCAAATTATGATAAGTCTCTTGAATTCTTTTTCGATGAATTTCTAAAGGAACGACTAAAGTAATTTTATTTTCTTCTATAGATAGTAATTTTATTTTACTAAACCATGTTGTATAAACCATAGAATTGACATTACTTTGAATATTTTCTAAGAACTTGCTCCATAATTGGTCATTGCTCATTATACACCTCCTATCCGTTTTGTAATTTTATTCTATCTTTTTCTTTTTAAAATTTCAATAACTTTACATTAAAAGTTTTCCACAACAATATGTGGAAAAGTATGTTTTTTTGGTGGAAAACTATGTGGAAAAAAAATAAATAAAATTCGTTTTCCACAACTTATCCACAAAGTTATCCACATATGTTCTTTAATAATATCAAGGAGTATATTAGTTTTCCACAACTTTCCACAATTTGTATTTCCACATGTTGATAACTATTATAAGAAAAAATGTGGAAAACTTATAAAAAAATTTTTTTTAAAGTGTAAACAAGATTAAATTTTACAATAATTAATAAATATGATAATATTTATAAACAAAGGAAGTATAATTATGATTAGTACAAATGCAGAAGTATTTAAAAAGAATAAAAGAAAAATTAATATATTATTAGTAATAGGAATAATTTTTTTATTAGGGAGTTTAGTGTTATTATATTTAGGTTTAGAGAATAGTAAAAAGAAAATACCTGACCCTATAAATATATTAGAAGCAAAAAATGAAAATACTTATTCATATATAGATGTAAGTATTAAACCACATTTATTTGCAGTATATGAGGTAAATGGTAAAGAAGAAGATGTTAAATATTATCTAGTTATGGATAAAGATAATCATTTATATATAGTTTATATGAATAATGATACTTATAAAAAATTAAATATAGATAGTATAAATGAAACTCCAATTAGAATAACAGGAATATCTCGTCCTATAACATATGATTTAAAAAAACAAGCAATAGATTCTTATAATGAATTTATGAAATATGAATATTTAACAAAAGATAATTTTAAAGAAAATGTTGGAGAATATTATTTAGATATGAAAACAAAAATAAATGATTCAACATTATATTGTATTGGAACATTAATATTAGGAATATTATCTCTATTATTTATAGTTATATATATAATAAAGGTAATAAAAAATAAAAAAACAATGAATGAATTAAATCCTGAATTATTAATAAAAATAGATACAGAATTATCTCAAATAGTTGAAAGTGAATATCAAGATATGAAGTTTTATTTGTTAAAAGACTATTTAGTAGATTTTGATGATAATATTGTAATAGTTCCTTATTCAGATATTTTATGGATATATCCATATGATAGAACATATAATGGATTACTTGTTAATAAATATTTAAAAGTAACAACAATTAATAATAAAGTTTATGCTGTTGCTAAAACAAGATCACTTGAAGATAATAAAGATGAAATATTAGAAGAAATAGAAAATAAAATTAAAGAAAAAAATGAAGAAGTATTAATAGGATATAGTAAAGAAAATAAGAAAAAAGTAAAAGAAATCATAAAGGATGGGAAAAATAAATCAAAAATTAATTGACTTTTCCCCTACTTTCCTATTATAATAGTGTAGATTTCGATTTGGAGGTGTGAAATAATGAAAAGAACTTATCAACCAAATAATAGAAGAAGAGCTAAAAAACACGGATTCTTTGCAAGAATGAAAACAAAAGTTGTAAATTCAAGAAGAAGAAAAGGTCGTAAGGAAATTATCAAAAAATAAGCCACATTTTTATCGTGGTTTTTTTTGGAGTGATTTTATGAAAAAAATAAACGTTGTAAAAAGCAATGATGAATTTAATCTTGTTATGAATAAAGGTAAGTGTTTTAAAAATAAATATTATGTTATATATAATATGAAAAATAATTTAGATAAATATCGATTTGGTATTTCAGTTGGAAAAAAAGTAACAAATGCTGTTGGTCGTAATAAATTAAAAAGACAAGTAAGAAATATTTTAGATTATCATAAAAACCTCTATTCAAAAGGACAAGATTATATTATAATAATTAGGAGAAGTTCTTTAGGAGAAGATTATTCAATTCTAGAAGAGAACTTAGTAAAAATATTAGAGAAATTGGAGAGAGAAAATGAACAATAAGAAAAAAATAGTATTAGTTTTAATGTTATTTTTACTTTTAACAGGATGTACTAAAACATTAAAAGATAAAGATAACAAGGTAGTAATCAATGAGGTAACTGGGCAAAATTTAACAGAGAATATTTTATGTAAGCCAACAGATGAAAAATCTATAGAATTATATAAAAAAAATGGTGTAGATATTGATTCTTTACCTTATTGTTCTTGTACAACAGATAAAGTAAAAGTTGAAGAAAAAACAAAAAACGAAAATGGTGAAGAAGTTGTTGAAACAAAAGAAGTTGATTGTGAAAGTTTTAATATCTCATCAGGTGGATATGAAGGTTTATGGACAAGTATTTTTGTTAAACCTCTTGCATATGTTATTTTATTTTTTGGTAATTTAACTAAAAATTATGGTTTAGGATTAATTATTACAAGTTTAATTATTAGATTAATTGCATATCCAATTACTAGAAAAACAGCAATGCAATCTGAATATATGAAAAAAGTTCAACCAGAAATGGAAAAAATTGAAAAGAAATATGCAAATAAAGATCAAAATGATAAAGAAGTTATGATGCAAAAGAGCCAAGAAATGATGATGGTTTATAAGAAATATAATGTAAGTCCAATTGGAGGATGTTTATTTAGTTTCTTACAATTACCTTTATTTATAGCATTTCTTGAAGCAATAAATCGTATTCCTGCTATATTTGAAGAAAAATTTTTAACCCTTCATTTAGGAACTACACCAAGTGTTGGAGTAAGTAATGGTAATTATTTATATATATTAGTTGTATTAATTGTTGCAGCATCTACATTCTTCTCATTTAGAGCAACAATGAAAGATCAACCAACAACAGGTAGTGATATGCAAAAACAATCTAAGATGATGATGAATATGTTTACAATTATGATTATTGTAATGAGTATATTCATGACAACAGCATTAGATATTTATTGGATAACAACTAATTTATTTACAATAGTACAAAATATTATAGTAAGAAGAAAGGTAAAATAAAAAGATGAAGAAGTATACATATCAAGCCAAAACATTTGAAGAAGCCAAAAATGAAGCACTTGCTTCTTTAATGGAAACAGAAAATAATTTATATATTAAAGAAATAGAAAGTTCTACAAAACTATTTAATAAAAAAAGTGTAATTGAAGTAATAAAAAAAGATGATGTAATAGAACATATTAAAGAAATAATTAAAGGTATTACAAGTGATATGGGACTTGCAATTAATATGGAAGTTAAGAAAAAAGAAGAATCTTTAAATATTACTATCTATGCTGATAACAATGCTATCTTAATTGGAAAAAATGGAGATACATTAAAAGCATTAACAACAATTATTAAACAAAGTATTTATAAAGAAATTGGAGAAAACTATAAATTTGTTTTAGATGTTGGTGAATATAAACAAAAACGTGAATGGAATTTAGAAAGAATGGCTAAACAAATAGCAAGAGAAGTTGCAAGAACTGGTGTTGAAGCAACTCTAGAACCAATGAATTCCTATGAAAGAAGAATAATTCATAACACATTAGGAAATAATAAAAAAGTTTATACAGAGTCAACTGGTGAAGAACCAAATAGATGTGTTGTTATTAAATTAAAAGAAAAAAAGGAAGAAACTACTGAAGAAAATAAGTAGTTTTTTATTTTTATATATGATATAATTTTTATGAAAGGTAGGATTTATGGAAGAAGAAAAAAAGAATAATAAGGGATTAATGGTTGGAATAATAATATTTTTAATAATATGTTTAGTAGCAATATTTTACTTTATGTTTAAAATGACATATGTAGGAGAAAAGAAATCTCAATCTAATGAAAATAATAATGCTGAAACTACAGAAACAACTCAAGGAATATTTACAGAATTAATCAAATATGAATTACAAGAAGGAGAAGAAAAAGAAGTAAAAGGAAATAAGATAAAAAGAGAACATAATAAATATTATTTAAATGAAAAGGAAATAGATAAATCTTTAGTTACTCTTTATAGTACAAATAATTTAATAATTATTGCACATACAGGCGGACAATATGGATTTAAATATAATTTTTATAATTTAGAAGGAAAAGAAATAAATTCAGAAAATGATCCTAACATGTCGTACTCATATTTAGAAATGAGTGGTGGTAGATTATATGCATCTGGATATAATTCAAAATATGAACATAATGCAGATTTTATTCGATTGGATAATTTAGCTATTGCAACATGTGGAGGGCCCGAAGGTTTTACAACTTCAATAGATAAATATAAAGAACAAATACAGGCACACGAAAATGAAGATATTCAAAGTAGATATGAAATAAAGTTAGAAAAAGACAAAGTAATATATGAGTATCTAAACAGTATTTATAAAGTAAAAGATTTTATAAATGAATATAGTAATTTATGCGTAGAAGAAAAAACTAATTAAAGTAATTAATCAAAAAAGATTAATTACTTTTCTTTTACAAAAATCGACATATTTCGACAAATTTATTATCTATAATGTCTTTTGGAGGCACAAAAAATGACAAATGAATTAAAACAAATAACAAAAAGAATTGATAATGAATTTTTAAAGTATTTTTTATCAGACATGGATATGGAAACTATATTTGTTGTAGGATCAATGGCTAAAGATGATTATCAAGATAATATGGATAATGAATATGATATCAGGATAATATGTAAAGAAGTAAATGCTATAAAAATAATTAACTTTGAAAAGTTTTTAGAAAATTTATCTAAAAATCTAACAAATGAAAATATAGAAGTAGGCTGTTCTAGTTTAATTGGGCCTATTAATAATAAAATATCACATACTAAAAAAAATATCTTAATACATGCAATTTTATATGATAAAAATTTAATGGATAATTTACCTTTAACCCATAAATATCAATATGGAAATAGATATAGAATAATATATGGTAAAGATACCTTAAAACAATATAAAGATATAGATTTTGAAATAGATGATATTGTAAATGGATATGAAGGACTAAATTATTGTATTGATATGTTAAGAAATCAAGAAAAAAGATATTTAGCATGGAGTATTTTAAGAGAAGAAAGTGAGCTTAAGTATTATATTATTCCTTTAAAAGAGTATGAAAAAATAGAAATATGTTTTTCTTTAGTTAATAAGTTTATTGATAATTTAATGGATTATTGTAAAATGAATAATTATGATATTCCTGAAGATAAAGTAATTTTTTGTATTAGATTATTAGGACAAGCAAATATAAATGAAAATACTTTATTTTTATTACAAGGATTATTTACTAGAAGTGAATCTATGTTAAAAGCAATATTTGCTAATCCTTTAAAAGAAACACTTAGTTTACTTGAATTATTTAAACTATATATAAATCATTTAGATAATTTATTTCCTAAAAAAGAAGAAAAAAAATTAATGAAAATATAACTATGTTAAAAAATGTGACATAGTTATATTTTTGTGTTATAATAATCCCGAACTTTAAGGGGTGATCTTATGGATGATACTATAGTTAGTATTGCAACTGCTTTAGGAGTTGGAGCAATTTCTATTATAAGAGTAAGTGGTAAAGATAGTATTTCTATTGTTAATAAAATATTTAAAGGATGTAATTTAGAAAATGTTCCTAGTCATACAATTCATTATGGACATATTATTAATAATTCAGAAATAATAGATGAAGTATTAGTAAGTATTATGAAAAGTCCTAAAACATATACAGTTGAAGATGTTGTAGAAATTAATTGTCATGGAGGAATTGCTACTACTAATAAAGTATTAGAATTATTAATACAAAATGGTTGTCGAATTGCAGAACCTGGAGAATTTACAAAAAGAGCTTTTTTAAATGGAAGAATAGATTTAGTAGAAGCAGAAGCTGTATCAGATTTAATAAATTCAGAAACAGAACTAGAAAGAAAAGTTGCTATAAATGGAATAAATGGTAATTTAAGTAATTTAATAAAAGAGTTAAGAGAAAAAATTATTAAAATAATTAGTAATATTGAAGTAAATATAGATTATCCAGAGTACTTGGACATATATGAAGTAACTATTGATGATATAAAAAATAATGTTCCAATCATAAAAGAAGAATTAAAAAAAATAATAGATGATTATGAAAATACACATATTTTATATCAAGGAATAAATGTTGCTATCGTTGGAAGACCAAATGTTGGTAAAAGTAGTTTACTTAATAAATTATTAGATAATGAAAAAGCTATTGTTACAAATATTCCAGGAACAACAAGAGATATCGTTGAAGGAACAATTATAATAGATGGAATTAAAATTAATTTAATAGATACAGCGGGAATAAGAGAAACAGAAGATATTGTAGAAAAAATTGGTGTTAATAAAAGTATTGAAGCTATGAATAATGCTAATTTAATATTAATGGTTTTAAATAACAATGAAGAATTAACAGAAGAAGATAAAGAATTGATAAAAAAGTGTTCTAAACCGACAATTTTTATCATTAATAAAAATGATTTAGAAACAAAATTAAATATAGAAGATTTTTTTGATAATATAGATAAAAATAATATAATATCAATTAATACTGTTGATAATAAAGAAATAGATAAAGTTAAAAATAAAATAAAAGAGTTATTTCATTTTGATAAAATACTTAATAGTGACTTTACATATATAACTAATTTAAGACAAATAAATGAAATAAAGAAAAGTTACAATTTATTATTAGAATTAGAAAAAGAATTGGATGATAATAATGAACTTGATATGTTAGAAATAGATTTAAAAGAAATATGGAATACATTAGGTCTAATAATTGGAGAATCATATGAAGAAGAATTATTAGATAATTTATTTAAGAATTTTTGTGTTGGGAAGTGATTGTATGAGAATATTAGATTCAAGAGAAAAAGAAGGAAAAATAGAAAGAAGTTACCAAATTCAAGGAATAGAATTAGAAGCAATAAAAAAATTAGAAATACCTATGCCTGATAATATGAAAGAATTAGTGAATTTAGGAGAAAAAAAAGATTTAGAAAAATTTTATAATATTTCTGATAATTTGTCATTTGAGTTTATAACTAATCAACATTGGATGGTTAATGAAGAGGAAGTAATTAATTTAAATTTATTTGAATTAGAAAAAACTATTGAATATTTAATAACAGAAAGAGAAAGAATAATTGAAAGTATAAGAAGAATTGGAACAAGAGATGAATTAGAAGAAATAAAAGTAGATTTAATATTAAATGATTACCGAACAAAATGCTTTAAATATTTAAAGAAGATTAAAGAAAAAGATAATAAAAACAAAAGGAAGTGAAGTTATGGAATACGATATAATTGTCGTTGGAGGAGGACATGCAGGGTGTGAAGCAAGTTTAGCCTCAAGTCGTCTTGGTAATAAAACTTTACTAATTACTGGAAATATTAAGAACATCGCGGATATGCCATGTAATCCATCTGTCGGAGGTCCTGCTAAAGGGATATTAGTTCGAGAAATAGATGCCTTAGGTGGTGAAATGGGAATTAATACAGATAAAAGTCATATTCAACTTAAAATGTTAAATACCAAAAAAGGACCTGCTGTAAGAGCATTAAGAGCACAAGCTGATAAAATAACTTATCCTAAAGAAATGTTAAAAACATTAAAAAGTACGAAAAATTTAGAAATAAAAGAAGCAATCGTTGATGATTTAATTGTTAAAGATAATAAAATAAAAGGAATTGTTTTAGAAACTGGAGAAAAAATATCTTGTAAAATAGTAATACTTACAACTGGAACTTATTTAAAAGCAGATGTATTAGTTGGAAGTGAAAGAAAACCATCAGGTCCTCATGGAGAAAAACCTGCCAAGAATTTAAGTGATAATTTAAGAAAGCTTGGTCTTACTATTCAAAGATTAAAAACAGGTACACCTCCAAGAATAGCAAAAGATTCAATAGATTTTGATGTTTTAGCAAGAGAAGATGGAGATAATGTTTTAAGAACTTTTTCATATGATATAGATCCTTTATATAAATTAGAAGATCAAGTACCTTGTTTTCTTACATATACCAATGAAAAGACTCATGAAATAATAAATAATAATTTAAAAAAATCCAGTATGTATGGAGGATATGTTACAGGAATAGGTCCAAGATATTGTCCATCTATTGAAGATAAAGTAGTTAAATTTGCTGATAAAGAAAGACATCAATTATTTTTAGAACCAGAAAGTATTTACTATGATGATATCTATCTACAAGGTTTTTCAACAAGCATGCCTTATGATATTCAAGAAGAAATGGTTCATAGTTTAAAAGGACTTGAACATGCTAAAATATTAAAATATGCATATGCAATTGAATATGATGCTATAGATCCACTTGAAATGAAAGCTAGTTTAGAAAATAAAAAAATAGAAAATTTATTTACAGCTGGGCAAATAAATGGAACAAGTGGATATGAAGAAGCTGCTGCTCAAGGATTAATTGCAGGAATAAATGCAAGTTTAAAACTTCAGGATAAAGAACCATTAATATTAAAAAGAAATGAAGCTTATATAGGTGTATTAATAGATGATTTAGTAACTAAAGGAACTAAAGAACCTTATCGTATGTTAACAAGTCGTGCAGAATATAGATTACTTCTTCGTCATGACAATGCTGATATTAGATTAAGAGAATTTGGATATAAAATAGGATTAATAGATGAAGAAAGATATTTAAAATTTAAAAATAAATTAAAAGCTATAGAAGAATTAACTAATTATTTTAAGAATAATAAATTAACAACGAAAGAAAATAATTTAATAGAAAAATTAGATACCTCCCCTATTTTAGATGGTATTACTTACTATGATCTTTTAAAAAGACCTAATATTACAATTGAAAAATTAGAAAATATTCTTAATTTGGATTTAAATTATTCAAATGATGTAAAAGAACAAGTAGAAATAAGTATTAAATATGAAGGTTATATAAAAAAAGCTTTAAAGGAAGCTGATAAATTAAAGCAATTAGAAAGTATAAAAATACCAAATGACTTTGATTATAATGAAGTATCTAATATAGCAAGTGAAGCAAGACAAAAGTTTGAACTTATAAAACCAGTTACATTAGGACAAGCCTCTCGTATAAGTGGAGTTAATCCAAGTGATATTGCTGTTTTAAGTGTTTATTTAAAGAGGATAAAACATGAATAAAAAAGAATTTTTAGAAGAATTATCTAAATTAAATATTAATTTAACAGAAAAACAATTAAATCAACTAGATAAATTTTATAAATTATTAATAAGTTGGAATGAGAAAATTAATTTAACTACTATTGTTAAAGAAGAAGATGTATTTTTAAAACACTTTTATGATAGCTTAACCTTAATAAAAGCGATTGACTTAACAAAAGATTTAAAAGTATTAGATGTAGGAACAGGAGCAGGATTTCCTGGAATAGTATTAAAAATAGTATTTCCTAATTTAAAAATTACCCTACTCGATTCATTAAATAAAAGAATAAATTATTTAAATGAAGTAATAAAAGAATTAGAATTAAAAGATATAGAAACTATATGTTCTAGAAGTGAAGAATATTCTAAAAAACACCCTGAAGAATATGATATAGTTGTATCTCGAGCAGTTGCTCATTTAAGAATTTTATCAGAAATAACTTTTTCTTCAGTCAAAGTAAATGGATACTTAATTGCTATGAAGGGAAATATTGATTTTGAATTAGAAGAATCAAAAGATATTATTAGTAAATTAAATGGAAAAATAGAAAATATTTATAATTTTAATTTACCATTTGAATTTAGTCAAAGAAATATTATTATAATAAAAAAAATAAATAAAACACCAAATATATATCCAAGAGAATATAGTAAAATTAAGAAAGAAGTTAAGAAATAAAAACTTCTTTTTTTCGTGGGAAATTATATTTTTCAACAAAAAACAAAAAAAATCTTTGTATTTTTAAAAAATGTGATATAATGTAAATATAATAAAGGGAAATATAAAATAAAAAGGAAGTGGGATAAATATGATTGATGAAAATAGAATACAATTAATTAAAATTGAAGATATTATCCCAAATCGTTTTCAACCAAGAGAAAGATTTGATGAAGAAAGCTTGGAAGATTTAGCAAAGTCAATTAAAGAACACGGAGTTATTCAACCAATTATAGTTAGAAAACTTGGAGATAAGTATGAGCTTATTGCTGGAGAAAGAAGAACAAAAGCCTCTTCTCTTGCAGGATTAACTACAATCCCTGCAATAATAAGGGATATAGATGATAAAGAAAGTGCTAAATTATCATTACTTGAGAATTTGCAAAGAAAAAATTTAACAGCTATAGAAGAAGCAAAGACATATAAAAGAATTTTACAACTTGATAATATTACGCAAGATGAATTAGCTAAAACAATGGGTAGAAGTCAACCAATGGTTGCAAATAAATTAAGGTTATTAAGTCTTCCTGAAGAAGTTCAAGATGCATTAGTAAAAAATCAAATATCAGAAAGACATGCAAGAAGTTTATTAACAATAAAGGATAAGAAAGATCAGTTAATGTTTTTAGATAGAATTAAAAAAGAAAGATTAACTGTAAGAGAACTTGATAAAGAAATAAAAAAATATAAGGAAGAAAAAGAAAAAAATAATGAAGAAGAGGATAAGGAGAGTAATATGAATAATAGATCTAATTTTGGGGGAATGGGATTAAATGATTATCAAAGTGGTGTAGGAAATAATATGTTTAATAATATTCCTAATAATTTTAATAATATGCCATCTCCTATAGGAGAAGATCCAGCTAATAGTTATGATTATGGAGATTTTAACGATAATAATTCATTTAATAATCAATCAATTCCTGATAATGGTAATAATGGAATGAATATTGCTAATAATGGATCATTAGGATCTATGTTTGATGGAGGAATGAATCAATCAAACAATAATATGAATAACATGATGAATAATAACGATGATAATAATTTATTTATAAGTCAAATTAGAGAAGATAATCTTCCTAAAAAAGAAAATCAATTTCTTCCCAACTTTGATGATGATATAAATTTAAATTCACAAAATAATATCTCAAATAATAATTTTAATAGCATTAACTCAATGAATTTTGGAACACCAATAAACAGTAATCCCGAACCAATTAATTATAATACTTCATCAAATAATTATTCATCGAACTTTGATTCATTGAATCAAAATTTATATGAACAACCAATGGAAATGAATAATGGAATAAATAATTATCAAACACAAATGAATCAACCAATGAGTAATTTTAATGAATTAAATAATATGCCTCAAGAACCAATGAATGGCTTTTATCAAAATTCAAATTATCAACAAAATATGAATCAATCAATGTCAATGGAGCAACCTAACATGTATGGCAATACGTTAGATATGGGACAACCAATGCCTGCTCAACAACCTCAACCGTTTGTTCCACCTGTTAATAATGATTATGCAATGAATAGTTTTGAAAATTATAACTCTTATAATAAACAAAATGACAATAGAATACCTGATTTTGGAACTGGAACAAATTATTACCAAAATCCAAATGGAGGAAATTTATTCAATCAACCTTTAAATATAATTGGTCAATATGGAAATCCTCAAATGAATGAAAATCAGATGACGCCTGCTCAACCTGCACCAATGACTCCTCCAATGTATAATCAACCAATGAATCAACCAGAAGCAATGCAACATATAGATACAACTGTTAATTCATTTGAAAAACCAGTAGAAATGCCTGTTGAAAATAATAATTATACACAACCAATTGAAACACCAAATCAACAACCTATTGAAGAAAAAAATCAATTTGAACAGCCAATAGAAATGCCAAATGAAAATAATATTTTTGCACAACCAATCGAAAATTCTACTCAATTGAATCAAACACTTGAAGAAAAAAATCAAATTGAAAAGTCAATAGATATGCCAGTTGAAGAAGTACCTCAGACAGAAATAGAAACACCAATAAATGAGAGCACATCAATACCTGATATTGAAGTAATTGATAGTAATGAAATACCTATTTCAACAACTGAATCTGAGGAAGAAAAACAAGATTATATAAGTTTGGATGAAGTAGTTACAATTCATAATGTTCATGATGCAGTTCTTGAATTAAAGAAAACAACTGATAGAATTAAACAAAATCATATAGATATAGATACAGAAGAAGTCGAATTCGATGATATGTATCAAATAACTATAAAAATAAAAAAAGAAGAAAACTGATTTTATAATCAGTTTTTTGCTCTATTTGATTAAATAATTCTTCCATATTTTCTTATTTTTTGGTAAAATAAATATGACAACGTATTAGAAAAGGTGGTAATCATGGGAAAAATAATTGCATTAGTAAATCAAAAAGGTGGTGTTGGAAAAACAACTACTAGTATAAATTTATCAGCATCCCTTGCAAGACTTGGAAAAAAAATATTATTAATTGATTTAGATCCTCAAGGAAATGCAACAACAGGTGTTGGAATTAATAAAGGTGATGTTTCTAAAAGTGTATACGATTTATTAAGAGGAGTATGTGAACCAGAAGAAACAATTATAAAAACAGAATTTGGTAATTTAGATATATTACCTTCAACTATTCAACTTGCAGGTATTGATATTGAATTTATGGATAGAAGTAGACAAGATACAAGTTTTAGAAAAGCATTTCAATTAAAAGAAAAACTTGAAAAAATAAAAAATAATTATGATTATATTATAATCGATTGTCCTCCAAGTTTAGGTATGATAACAACAAATGCTTTAACAGCAAGTAATTCTTGTTTAATTCCTGTTCAGTGTGAATTTTTTGCTTTAGAAGGAATTACTCAATTATTAAATACAATTATGTTAACTCAAAAAAATTTAAATCCATCATTAGATTTAGAAGGAGTACTTCTTACAATGTTATCTAAGTCTAATTTAGGACTTGATGTTATAGAAGAAATAAGAAGTTATTTTAAGGATAAAGTATATGATACTATTATTCCTAGATTAATTAGACTTGCAGAAGCACCAAGTCATGGTAAACCAATTATTGCCTATGATCCAAAGAGTAAAGGATCAGAAGCATATTTAAATTTAGCAAAGGAAGTGATTATGAGAAATGGAAACAAATAGAAGAAGAGCATTAGGAAAAGGTTTAGAAGAATTGTTTGGAGAAGAAGTATTAGATTTTGATACTTTAGAAGAAAAAATAGTAAATGAAACTCCGAAAGAAGAAATTAAACAAATACCTATTAATGAATTAAGAAGTAATCCTTATCAACCAAGAAAAGTATTTGATCAAAATGCTTTAAATGAACTAGCAAGTTCTATAAAAGAACATGGGGTATTTCAACCAATAATTGTAAAAAGAAGTATAAAAGGATATGAAATAGTTGCTGGAGAAAGACGTGCTAAAGCAAGTGCTTTAGCAGGACGTGATACAATTCCAGCAATTATACGTGATTTTAATGATGAAGAAATGATGGAAATAGCTCTTTTAGAGAATTTACAAAGGGAAGATTTAAATCCTATAGAAGAAGCTATGGCATATCAAAATTTAATGAATGCAAAAGGATTAAATCATGAACAACTTGCAGAAAGAATTGGAAAAAGTCGTAGTTATGTTACTAATATGGTAGGATTAATGAATTTACCTGATTCTGTAAAAAAACTAGTAATTGATAAAAAAATATCTGCTACACATGCAAGAGCATTAAGTAAAATAAAAGATGTAAATAAAGTAGAAGAAATGGCAGATAGAATTATAAATGAAGGTTTAACAACAGCAGCAATAGAAGAGTTAACTCAAGATAAAACAATTGAAAAAAGAAATAAAATAGTTAGAAAAGAAACGGAAGAAAATAAAACATATAAATATATTCAAGAATTATTATGTGATAGATTAGAAACAAAAGTTCGTATTAGAGGAAGTAAAATAGAGATAAATTTTCAAGATTTAAATGATTTTAATAGAATTATGGAATTATTAAATATTCACGAATGAGAGTAATATATGGAAGAAAAAAAATATGAAATTGGCACGACTCTTACTATGAAAAAACAACATCCATGCGGAGGTAATTTATGGGAAGTAGTAAGAATGGGTGCTGATATAAAAATAAAATGTTTAAATTGTGGACATATGGTAATGTTACCACGTATTGAATTTAACAAAAAGATAAAAAAGATTATATCTTTAAAAGGTGATGAAAATGAATAAAAAGAAAAAATTAAGATTAAAAAAGGCTAAATTTCATCCTATTTTTATATACTTGTTGTTGATATTTATTACTGTTGTAATAAGCGGAATATTGTCGTCTATCGGTTTTCAAACAACATATAGTACAATCAGTTCAGTAGATTTATCAATAGTTCAAAATACAGTTAGTGTTGAAAATTTATTCAGTTTTGAAGGATTAAAATATATAATTAGTAATACTACTAAAAATTTTATTAGTTTTGCACCTTTATCTATGTTTTTAATGATATCAATAGGAATAGCATTTCTTGAATCAAGTGGTAGTATGGATTATTTTAATGATAAAATATTAAAAAAAATAAATAATAAAGTAATAACATTTTTAATTATATTTATTGCAACAATATCAACAATAATAAATGATATTGGATATATTATATTAATTCCAATTGCGGCAAGTATATATGAAAAAAAAGGAAGAAGTCCTTTATCAGGAATAATGGCGGCTTTTTGTGGTGTTGTATTTGGTGCTGGAACAACAATATTTGTTGGTTCTGCCGAAGTTTCACTTATTCCATATACAACAAGTGCTGCAAGATTAATAGATACTAATTATCATGTAAGTTTATTATCTAATTTATATATAATGATTGTATCTAGTATTATATTATCTCTTGTTGGAACAATTATTGTAGAAAGATTAATAGTACCTAAATTTGGAAAGTTTAAAGAAGAAAAAGAAAAGAAAGATTTAGTACAGGAAAATGACGTTGAAATAATAGATTTAGAAAAAGAAAAAGAAAGAATAAATAAGGAATATTTAGAAAAAAGAGGATTTAAATATGGATTTATAGCATTTATTGTAATGATATCTATTTTTATATATTCTGTTATACCTAATTTACCATTGTCAGGGTTACTTTTAGATATGAATGAAAAAACTTATTTAAGACAAATATTTGGAGATAATTCATATTTCCAAGATGGTTTTACATATATGATGAGTTTATTATTTATTGTAACCGGTTTATTTTATGGAATTGGATCTAAAAATTACAAAAATGATCGAGATATATTTGTAAAATGTCATGATAATTTAAGAGATTTAGGAGGAGTTATAATATTGATATTTTTGGCTTCTCAGTTCATTTCAATATTTAAAAAAACAAATATTGGAGTTGTATTAACGGGAATAGTTGCGAATGTTATTGATAGTTTACAATTTTCAGGAGTACCTTTATTAATTATTGCAATAATATTAATTGCTTTTGCATCCTTATTTATTACAACACCTGGAGCAAAATGGGAGATTCTTGCCCCAGTTATAGTTCCTCCATTAATGCAATCTAATATTTCACCACAATTTTTACAATTTGTACTTCGTGCTAGTGATTCTATGACAAAAGGTATTACTCCCCTATCAGCATTCTTTGTAATATTCCTTGCCTATATGAATATATATAATCGTGACTCTGAAAATCCAATTGGAATATTTAAAGCAATTAAATATATAATGCCTTATTTTATAATTATTTCAATTACTTGGTTGCTCATTTTAATAGGATGGTATATAATAGGTTTACCTATTGGACCAGGAGTATATCCAATTGTATAAGGAGGAATTAAAATGTTAAAAGCAGGGATAGTAGGATTACCTAATGTTGGAAAATCAACATTATTTAATGCTATTACTAAACAAAATATATTAGCAGCAAATTATCCTTTTGCTACTATAGATCCAAATGTCGGAATAGTAAATGTTCCTGATATGAGAATGAATGTTTTAAATGATATGTATATGCCTGAAAGGTTAATTCTTGCAAGTTTTGAATTTACTGATATAGCAGGACTTGTTAAAGGAGCATCTAAAGGAGAAGGACTAGGTAATAAATTTTTATCTCATATAAGAGAAGTTGATGCTATTGTTGAGGTAGTAAGATGTTTTGAAGATTCAAATATTATTCATGTTGAGGGCAAACCAGATCCAGTCCGTGATATTGAAATAATTAATTTAGAACTTACTATAAGTGATTTAGAAATTGTAGAAAATAGACTTGCTAAAATTGAAAAAAAAGCCATGACTACCAAAGATGAAGATTCTTTAATTGAAGTATCAGCTTTAAAAAAAGCTAAAGATGCTTTAGAAAAAGCTATTCCTTTAAGAGAAATAGAATTTACTGATGAAGAAATAGAAAAGATTAAATCATATCAATTTTTAACATATAAACCAATTTTATATTTAGCGAATATATCTGAAGATGATTTAGGTCATGAGGATAATGAATATGTTAAAGCTTTAAAAGAGTATGTAAAAAATAAAGATACTAGAGTAATAAAAACTTGTTGTAAAGTTGAAAGTGAATTATCAGAATTATCGATTGAAGAAAAAGAAGAAATGTTAGAAATGTTAGGAATAGAAACAAGTGGTTTAGATGAACTTATTAATGAAACTTATTCTTTACTTGGTTTAAGAACTTATTTTACAGTAGGATCAGATGAAGTTAGAGCATGGACATATCGTGATGGGATGAATGCAAGAGACTGTGCAGGAATAATACATACAGATTTTCGAGATGGCTTTATTAAAGCTGAGGTAATGAGTTATGATGATTTAGTAAAATATGGAAGCGAACTAAAAGTAAAAGAAGCAGGACGCCTTCGTATAGAAGGAAAAGATTATTTAATGAAAGACGGAGATATTTGTCATTTCCGCTTTAATAAATAGAAAGAGGTGTAAAAAAATGGTACATTTTAATGTAGATGGACTAGACAAATTAGGGGATTTTGGAGATGGTGCACTTGGAGGATTTTTAGCATCTTTAGGAGTTTTAGCAGTATTCCTTATTATAATATTATCAATAGCATTTGTCTTCTTATGGGTATTTGGAAGTATTGGATTAATGAATTTAGCTAAAAAGAATAATATTCCTAACCCATGGTTGGTATTTGTTCCAATTGGAAGAAGTTACATTTTAGGAAAATTAGGATTTGAAAAATATGGAGATAAGAAAAATTCAAATAATACCACATTTATGTGGATAACTTTTGGTTTAGGAGTAGCGTCTTTTGTATTAGGTACAAGTGATGGTGATATAGGTACTTTAGTAAAATATGCTCTATTATTTTTTGAATGTTGGGCATTCTATAATATCTTTAAGAATTTAAACGAAAAGAATTCAGTAGTTTATACAGTATTTACTGCTTTAACTGGAACTCTTCTTGGAGGATTATTTATCTACTTAATGAAAGAACCAACTGAAGAAAAAGTTGAAGATGCTAATGTTGTAGAAGAAAAAAAAGAAGAAGTAAAAGAAGAAAAGAAAGAGACAAAGAAAGCAACGAAAAAAGAATCAACAACTTCTAAGTTTTGTACAGAATGTGGAACAAAATTAACAAAAGAAGCAAAATTTTGTCCTGAATGTGGAAAGAAAGTAAACTAAAAGAATTGAATAATCAATTCTTTTTTTCTAACATTTTACCTTGATAAGTATCTCTTCTTTTTAATTCTTTATCTATATCATTTAAAACAACAAATTTTTTTATTAACCAATTTGGTTCTATTAAATCATCTACTTTAGGATCTCCTGTAATTCTATGTACAACAATATTTGGTCTTATATATTCTAGTTCTGATACCACAATATCTATATATTCATCTTTTGTTAATACATGAAAATGTTCTTTTTCATATAAATCCGCTAATTTAGTATTTTTTAAAATATGTAACATATGTATTTTAATACCTTGTATATCTAAATTATTAACATATTTAACTGTTTCTATCATCATTTCTTTTGTTTCATATGGAAGTCCATTTATAATATGGACAACAACATTTATATTATTTTTACGAAGTTTAATTACCATTTCATGAAATTCTTTTAAACTATGACATCTATTAATTAATTCACTTGTTGAATCATGGATAGTTTGAAGACCAAGTTCAATTGTTAAATAGGTTCTTTTATTTAAGTCTTTTAAATAATCTAAACATTCATCAGTTATAGAATCAGGACGTGTTGCTATATTAATTCCAACAACATTAGGTAATGTTAATATAGGTTCAAATACTTTTTTTAACTTTTCAACACTTGCGTATGTATTTGTTCCTGCTTGAAAATATCCAATAAACTTAGCATCCTTCCATTTATGTAACATAACATCTTTTATATCATTAAATTGTTCTACAATATCTTTTTCTTTTTCTCCAGCATATTCTCCACTTTTAAGACTAGAACAATAAATACATCCCCCTACTCCTTTAGTTCCATCTCTATTTGGACAAGTAAACCCAGCATTTAAACTAACTTTAGCTATCTTACATCCAAATTTTTCTTTATAAAAACTATCTAAAGTATAATATCTTTTATTATTTAAATACATAAAATCACTTCTTTTCTTTGCTATTTTATCATATAAATAAAACTCTATCAAATAATAGAATAATAATTTATTGTCGTATTTATATAATTTGTGATAAAATAATGATAAATAAGGAGTCTAATATGAATTTTATAGATAGATTAAAAAAATTATTTAAAAATAAACAAGAAGCAGTTGAGGAGACAAGCACTACTCTATCTTTATATGATGTAAGTGATATTATACTACCAGACTACAATAATTTATCAAATGAAGATAAAGAAAAAGTATTAGAGTATAAAAAAAATATAAATGTAGAAAAATTAGAAAACATAGTAAATTATGATAAAGATATATCTTTAAAAGGAGAAAATATATCTAAACAATTAATAAAATTTCTATATGAATTAAATGAAGAAATAAGAAAAGATGATAAAAATGAAAAGGAATTACAAGAAATAAATATTAATACTTTAATAAAAAATATGAAAATAATTGTCCTAAAACAAAAAATAGAAAAGCTATTATATGAAAGTTATTTAAGAAGCCTTGCTATTGAAAAATATAAAGAAGATTATTTGAAAAAAGAAAATAAATTTATTGAAATATTTTCAAGAGCTGCAAGAATAAAGAAAAATATGGAATTAAGAAGTATAAATGAAGCAGGAACTAGAAGTAAAATAACTATTAAAACAATAGAACAACAATATAAAGCAATTACTAATGCTATAAATAATAACAACACATTAGCTGATAAAATGGATACTTATAATAAACTAAATAATGATGTAACAAAAGATAATTTAAGAAGAAAAATATATGTGGAAAAACTAGAATATTTTGTTGATGTAAAAAAATATTTAAATGTTAATTTTTCTGAATTACAAAATATTACAAATTTATTAAAATTAGTATTAAATTCAGAAAAAGAACAGGATATTCTTAAAAAAATTGCTATAACGGAATTAGAACTTGAGGAGTTTGTTGAAAAAAATAAAGATGAAAAAGTTCAAGAATTTCTATTAAATATTGCTGAATATGTTGATAATAATATAACAAGTGAAAATATAAATGAAATATATATGGATACAGAAAAATATAAAGTATATATAGAAGTATTAAAAGATTATATACCTAAAACTGATATTGATTATTTTTATAAGTTAAGATTTAATTTATTAACATATAATATTAATAATAAAACAGATATAAATAGTAAATTTTCTCAATTTCAAACAAAAGATATATACAATGAGTTAGATTGTTATAAAAATATATTATCTAAACTTATAAATGAAATTTATCAAGGAAATAGCATTGAATCTAAGAAGTTTGAAGAAAATAATTCATTGGGAAAAGTTCTTAAATTACTAAATGAATATTTAAAAGAAAATAAGAAATTTGATTTGGAAAAAATATTGTTCTCTAGAAAATTGCTTGCTTTAGTGCTTGCTTTTCATAAAGAAAACGGATTAGAAGAGTTTTTTACCCAATATAAATCAATTATAAATCATGTTGTTTTTCCATATCAATATATACTAAAGAATGGTATTACACTTCAAATGCTATATAAATTATATGAAGTAACTGGTAAGAATAAACCAATGTATTATGATTTATATAAATTATATCAAAAAGTCAATACCAGTGATAGATATTATATACCATCAGGATTAGTAGAATTAGATTCTTCCTCAATTCCTGAGTTAACTAATAAATTTAGTAGTGAAACAGATGGAAAAGTTGTGATATTTCCTCAAACATTAGAAATTATAAGTAGTGGTCCTCCCCTATTTGGTATGTCTAAATTAAAAGATATTGTATTAAATGAAGGTTTAAAGTATATTGGAAACGATGTATTTGATACTCAAGATTTTACTAAAATATCTCTTCCATCTTCAATTGGAAAGATAGAAGAATTTTCCTTTAACTTTTCAAAAATACGAGAAATAGAATTTCAAGATTTTAAAAATTCTAAATTATTATATAATCTTTTATATAGTAATAATGAATGGGTAAAAAAATTAATAAAAAAAATATTTAGACAAAGTTATAGTGAGGAGTATCGTCCATATATAGAATGTTCATTAAGTCAAATAGTTTTGTGTGATGATGATACTATAACAAAATTAACTAAATCTGATATATTAAATTGTATTAATTACAACATAATAAATATTAATAATAATTTAGATAAGGTACAAAGTAATCTATCTAATTTAATAGAACAAAATACAGCAAAAAGTGGAAACAAAAGTTGAAGTAAATGTTATAAGAAATAGC